>JBMCXL010000315.1:0-4069 GCA_048621015.1 Phycisphaeraceae bacterium | reverse complement strand
GTGTCGGCCGGCTGCTCGTCGGCGGGCGCTTCCTTCTTGCGCTTGGTGTCGCGGCTGGCGCTGACCTTCAACTCCGGCTTCTTCATCGTGACGGTGTGGCCCGGCGGGATGGAACTGGTGATGAAGACCGACCCGCCGATGGTGGCGCCCTTGCCGATGACGGTGGAGCCGCCGAGGATGATTGCGCCGCCGTAGATGGTAACGTCGTCCTCGAGGGTGGGGTGGCGCTTGCGGCCGCGCCACGACTGGCCGCCCTTGGTGGAGACGGCGCCGAGGGTGACGCCCTGGTAAAGCTTGACGTTGTTGCCGATCTCGGTCGTTTCGCCGATGACCACGCCCGTGCCGTGGTCGATGAAGAACGAGTCGCCGATGATCGCGCCGGGGTGGATGTCGATGCCGGTGTCGCTGTGGGCGCACTCGCTCATGATGCGCGGCAGCAGCGGCACGCCGAGGCGCCACAATTCGTGCGCGATGCGGTAGACGGTGATCGCGTGCAAGCCCGGATAGCAGAAGATCGCTTCGTCGGTCGACTGCGCGGCCGGGTCGCCTTCGTAGGCGGCCTGCACGTCCAGCGCCAGCCGGCGGCGCAGGTCCGGAAGCGCGTCGAGAAACTCGCCGGCGATCCTGGCGGCCTGCGCGTCGCACTGCTCGCAGGCATCGCCCTCACCGGCGCCTTTCGTACGGTTGACGTCGTAGCGCAGCGCCTGGCGGACCTGGTCGTACAGCAACTCGTGCGCGCGGCTGAGAAGCTCGCCGACGTGGAAGCGGACGTTGGCGCTGGTGATGCGCTGGTTGTCGAAGAAGCCGGGGAACAGGATCTGGCGCAGCAGGCCGAGCAGTTCGAGCGTGCGCTCCCGGTTGGGCAGGAACGTGGCGTCGAGGTGGTGGGTGCGCTCGTCGGTGCGGTAGGAATCGAGCAGCCGCTCGACCAGCGTGGTGAGCTGGCGATCGGTGTCGCCGTCGCGGATGGGGGCGGATTCGCGGGCCATGTGAACATCGTATCGCATGGGAGGGGGCCGCGTCGCGTGGGAGCATCGCGACCGGTGCGCATAAAAAACGGCCTACCCTTGGCAGGCCGTTTGAAAGCGCGATCGCTCCATGCGCCGCAGGCCGGGCGACTCATGCTCGAACCCCAATAACAGGTGGGTGCGTCGCCGGGTCATCCCGGCCTTCCACTCAGTCCCGCATGGAGACAGGAGGCATGACCATCGTGCCCGGTCTCGGCTCCCTTGGGGTTCTGGCAACGGTTCGAGCAATGACAGTCGCTTGAATCCGGTCCCGCGCCGCCGGAGCCATCTTCACTTATCGAGGACCATTATACCCCCGCGCGCCGGACGGGCCAACGCCGGCCGCGTTTTCCGCCCCGCCGGCCACTCCGCCACGGGGCCGAGTTGACCCACGCGCCGGAAAAGGAAACATGGGCGGCACGCCGCGTCGCGCAAGCTCGCCAGGAATCGGCAGCGCCGCCGGCATGTTCGGTTTTTTCATCGGAGCACACGATGCCACATCCCGACGATCGGCAGACACGGGAAACCACGATCCCGTTCGCTTGCGAAACGCAAACGCTGCGCGCCGTGGTCACGCCGGAGCAACTCGGCATCGCGCCCACGCAGGTCTGGAACCCCAGTCCATCGAGCGCACACCGCGGCGAGCCATATGACCTGCCGCAGACGCTGACCGTGGGCGTGCGTGGCGACGCGTTGAGCGCATCCAAGTTTTCGCCGCCGCCGTTTGCGGTGATTCTCGAAAGCGCGGATGGTCGGCGCGTGCTGATCAACGTCGCCGCCGATGCAGGCTGGCATCGCTGGAACGCGGTGGAGTTCGAGTCGCGCGCGGAGGGCGTGACGGTGACTATCGACCTGCAGGGGCGCACTTCGCCGCGCGAGGCAAGCAAGCACGTGCAACTGCTGATCGTGCCGGCCGAGCCGAACGAAACGCGCCACGCACTGCTCCAGCGCGGATTGCAGGGCGCGTATCCCGAAACGGCATCCCCGGCGACGGTGCCGGACTGGTGGCGGCGGCCGATCTATTGCGGCTGGGGCGACCAGGTGGCGACGGCGTTCTTCCTCGAAGGCGCCGACCCGCGCGGCGAGCGCCGCGCGCTGGCGTACTGCACGCAGGGCCTTTACCAGCGCTGGATCGATCGGCTCGTGGACGTTGGCGTGCCGGTGGGCACGGTGATCATCGACCACGGCTGGTCGCCCGCCGGCTGGTGGCAGCCCAACGAAATCCTCTGGCCCGACCTCAAGGGATTCATCGCGCGCCAGCATGACGCCGGCCGGCGCGTGCTGCTGTGGCTGGCGACGTGGCTGACCGATGGCCTGCCCGATGAGTGGTGCGTCTTCGCCGACGGCCGCAAGCTCACCAGCGACCCGACCAACCCGGCTTATCTCGCGCAGGCGCAGCAGTGGGTGCATGAACTGATCTCGCCCGACGGCTACGACGCCGACGGGTTCAAGGTCGATCAGCTCGCCTATGTGCCGGACGTGCGACGGGCGTACGGTGGAGCACGCTTCGGCTTCAACTTCGAGATCGAGGCGCCTTCCACCGTTGACTGCCACGACAGCGACAGTGCATGGGGCTGCGAGATGCTCCACCGTCTGCAGAAGGCGATCCACGACGCGGCCAAGCGCGCCAAGCCCGATGCGCTGATCACCAGCTCGACCGTGCATCCCTACTTCCACGACACGTTCGACATGGTGCGCCTGCACGACACCGGCACGGTCAGCGAGGATGTGCTTGCCGCGATGGGCATTCGCACCGCCCTCGCGCAGGCCGCGCTGCCCGGCAAGCCGATCGACGCCGACGACTGGGTCACCCGCGATTACGAGGCGTGGATGTATTACACGCTGCACAACCATCAGCTCGGCGTCCCGTGCATCTTCTACAGTGACCGCTTCATGGAGAACTGGGACCACGAGCCCGCCACGCGGCCAATTCCCGAAAAGGACCTCCGCCGCATCGCGGGGGCATGGGCGGACTACATCGATCAACTCGAAAGCAACAGTGTCGCGAGGTGACCGCTGTGTCACCATAAAAGGAACCCGCAAATGTCCGATCTCCAGACCGCACAGAACTGCCTGCGCCTCGAACCGGGCCCCGAGAACCCGCGCAACAGCGAAGGTGACTTCATCAAGCTGAACGACGGCCGGTTGCTGTTCATCTACACGCACTTCGTCGAAGGCGCCAGCGATCATGCCGACGCCTACCTCGCCGCGCGCGAATCGAGCGACGGCGGGCGCACGTGGAGCGGCGAGGATGCGCTCGTGCTGCCGAACGAAGAAGCGGGCATGAACGTCATGTCGGTGTCGCTGCTGCGGCGCGGCGACGGCGCGATCGCGCTGTTCTACTGCCGCAAGGAATCGCTGGAGGACTGCCGGCCGCGCATGCGGATCTCCACCGACGAAGCGCGGACCTGGAGCGAGCCGATCGACGTCATCCCCGACAACGAGATCGGCTACTACGTGCTGAACAACGACCGCGTGATCCAGCTCGAGCGCGGCCCGCATGCCGGTCGGCTCATCGTGCCCGTGGCGCTGCACAAGGCGCCGGACTGGGAGGAGTGGACCAGCAAGGCGCACGCCATGTGCTACCTCTCCGACGACGGCGGGCAGACCTGGCACCGCAGCGCGGACGTGCTTCATCCGCCGACCAATGATGCGGGCGACCTCGTCGCGCTCCAGGAGCCGGGCGTCGTCGAGCTGACCGATGGACGCGTGATGATGTTCATCCGCACCGATGGCGGCTGTCAGTATCTCGCCTTTTCCGAAGACGGCGGCGAGCACTGGACCGGCCCGGCTCCGAGCGAGCTCGCCTCGCCCACTTCCCCCGCTTCGATCAAGCGCATCCCCGGTACCGGCGATCTGCTGCTGGTCTGGAACGACCATCGCAACATCGACGAGCAGCGCGCCGACAAGCGCACGCCCCTCAGCGTCGCCATCTCGCGCGACGAAGGGCAAAGCTGGCAACACGCCAAGCCGATCTTCGATGATCCCGACGGCTGGTACTGTTACATCGCGATCCATTTCGAGGACCAGCGCGTGCTGCTCGGCCACGTCGCGGGGCGCGC
>JBMCXL010000314.1:0-4078 GCA_048621015.1 Phycisphaeraceae bacterium | reverse complement strand
ACACCCGCCCGCGCGCTACGGCCGCCCCACGCGCGACGACGCGCGCATCCGCGCCTTGCGCAACGACGTGCTCGCCCACATCAAGAACAACCGCCCGCTCGTCGACGTGCGCAGTCCCGGCGAGTTCTCCGGCGAATTGCTGCACATGCCCGACTATCCCCAGGAAGGCGCCCTGCGCGGCGGACACATCCCCGGCGCGCAGAACGTCCCCTGGTCGCGCGCCGTCAACGACGACGGCACGTTCAAAAGCCGCGCCGAGCTCGAGCAGATCTACCAGCAAGGCTGCAAGCTCAAACCCGACGACGACGTCGTCGCCTACTGCCGCATCGGCGAACGCTCCAGCCACACCTGGTTCGTGCTCACCTACCTGCTCGGCTTCCAGAACGTGCGCAACTACGACGGCTCCTGGACCGAATGGGGCAACGCCGTCGGCCTGCCGATCGAACGGGAAGTCCACCAGTCCGCGTGAAGAAAACAAGTTAGCCACTGATGAACACAGATGAACACGGATGAGAAGACCGAAGAGCAGAAGAGCAGGAGAACAGAATATGAAGCGACGCGACTTGTCGCGTTCCTTTTCTCTTCTATCTGAGTTCATCTGTGTTCATCTGTGGCTAAAAAATAAACGACCGTTCGAATTACCATGAGCGACAAGCTCAACGAAATCACGGACCTGTTCCAGAGCGTCGAGCCGGACATGCGGCTGGAGCTGCTGCTGGATTACGCCAATCGGCTCCCGCCGCTGCCCGAGCGCCTGCTCGCCGAAGCGGATTCCGATGCGCATCGCGTGCACGAGTGCCAGACCCCGCTGTTCCTCTGGGTCGAGCCCAGCGCCCAAGGCGACGACCGCGTTGACATCCACATCCAGGTCGCCGAGGAAGCGCCGACCGTCAAGGGCATCGCCTCGATCCTCGTCGAAGCCTACAGCGGCCAACCCGCCGCGGAAGTGACCGAGATTCCCAGCGACCTGCTCAACCGCCTCGGCCTGGGCGAAGCGATCCGCATGACGCGCATCGTCGGCCTCAGCGCTCTGCTGGCGCGCATCCGTCGCGAAGCCGCCGCCGCCACGACCACCGAACCCTGACGCCGCTCGCGGATCAGCACACCCACCACAACGCCTACAATGTGAATCACCATGACCGACGCCGCCATCCAACCCGCCGCCTTCGACCTCGACGCCGTGCGCCGCGACTTCCCCATCCTCGCGCGCCAGTCCAACGGCCAGCCGCTGGCGTATCTCGACAACGCCGCGACCACGCAGAAGCCCCAGGCCGTGCTCGACGCGATCCATGACTACTACGCGCAGCACAACGCCAACGTCCATCGCGGCGTGCATCAACTTTCGATGGAAGCGACCGAAGCGTATGAAGGCGCCCGCCGCAAGGTGCAGCGCTTCCTCAACGCGCCCGACGCCAAACAGATCGTCTTCACGCGCGGCACCACCGAAGCGATCAACCTCGTCGCCCACAGCTACGCCCGTCCGCGCCTGAGCGCCGGCGACGAAATCGTGCTCACACACATGGAGCACCACTCCAACATCGTGCCGTGGCAGCTCGTCGCCGAGCAGACCGGCGCGACCCTGCGCGTCGCGCCGATCGACGACCATGGCGAATTGATCTTCGACGAATTCGAGAAACTGCTGAGCGAGCGCACGAAACTCGTCGCCGCCGTGCACGTTTCCAATGCGCTGGGCACGGTCAACCCCGTGCAGCGCATCATGGAATCGGCACACCGCGTCGGCGCGGCCGTGCTGCTCGACGGCGCGCAGGCCACCGCGCACCTGCCGGTGGACGTGGCCGCACTCGACTGCGACTTCTACGCCTTTTCCGGCCACAAGATGCTCGGGCCGACCGGCATCGGCGCGCTGTATGCCAAGGCCGAGCACCTCGACGCCATGCCCCCCTACCAGGGCGGCGGCGAGATGATCCGCTCGGTCAGCTTCGAGGGCACGACCTACGCCGAGCCGCCCGCGAAGTTCGAGGCCGGCACACCCAACATCGCCGGCGCCGTCGGCCTCGGCGCGGCGATCGACTACCTCGAAAACGTCGGCCTCGACCACATCAACAGCTACGAGCACGACCTGCTCGCCTACGGCACCGAAGCGCTGCAAGCCGTCCCCGGCCTGCGCCTCGTCGGCACCGCGCGCGAAAAGGCCGGCGTGCTCTCGTTCCTGCTCGATGACATCCATCCGCACGACATCGGCACCATCCTCGACACCGCCGGCATCGCCATCCGCTCCGGCCACCACTGCGCCCAGCCGGTGATGGATCGCTTCGGCGTCGCCGCCACCGCCCGCGCCTCGCTCGCCCTCTACAACACCCGCGAAGAGATCGACCGCCTCGCCGCCGCCCTGCAAAAGGTGAAGCAGGTGTTTGGCGGGGGATAGTAAATTAGCCACAGATGAACACAGATAGACACAGATAGAGAAGACAGGAGAGCAGAAGAGCAGGAGAACAGCATATGAAGCGACGCGACTTGTCGCGTTTCTTTTTATCTGTGTTCATCTGTGGCTAACAACCTGAAAGGCGCACCCGTGACCGATTTGACCGGCGGCCTCGATGATCTGTACCAGGAGTTGATCCTCGAGCACAGCCGCAAGCCGCACAACCATCACGCGCTCGAAGGCGCGACACACCAGGCTGAGGGTTACAACCCGCTCTGCGGCGATCGCGTGAAGGTGCAGCTGCGCGTGGGCGAGGACGCGATCGCCGACGCCGCGTTCACCGGCACCGGCTGCGCGATCTGCACCGCCTCCGCCTCGATGCTCACCGAGCAGCTCAAGGGCCAGTCGCGCGACGACGCGGCGGCGCTGTTCGAGCGGTTCCACACGCTGCTGACCGAGGACGACGCGGAGCCGGACGTAGACGTGCTGGGCGACCTGGCGGCGCTGGGCGGTGTGCGGCGGTTCCCGATGCGCGTCAAGTGCGCGACGCTGGCGTGTCACACGGCGAAGGCGGCGCTGGAGGATCGCGGCGAGCCGGTGACGACGGAGTGAGCGGCGCTAGAATGGTTTGACGCGAAGACGCAAGCGAGGAAAGGCGGTAGAGCGTGATGGGTGAATCCAACGACAAGCAGGACGCGCAGCGGTCGCAGCTCAGCGTCGGTCACACCGAGCGGGCCGCGCAGGACAGCGAAGACCCGCGCGGGCGCAGCGAGCGCGAGCAGGCGGAGCGCGAGGCGCAGGCGGAGGACGCGATCGCCAGCGCGGGCTCGACCGAGGAGAAGATCATCGCCGCGCTGAAGCAGGTGTACGATCCGGAGATCCCGGTCGACATCTACGAGCTTGGCCTGATCTACGACATCGACATCGACGAGAGCAAGAAGGTGCACGTGCGCATGACGCTCACGTCGCCGGCCTGTCCGGTGGCGGAGCAGTTGCCCGGCGAGGTGCGCGCGGCGGTGGAACGCGTGCCGGAGGTGACGGGCGCGGAGATCGAGTTGACGTTCGAGCCGCCGTGGTCGATGGAGATGATGTCGGAAGAGGCGAAGCTGATGCTGGGGTTCATGTGAACGCACGGTGGCACGCCCACGGACGGGAGTCCGTGGGCTTTCAGCCCTTCTCGGCCTGGTGGCGCGGGAACAGCGCATCGCCCTTTTCGAGCACCGTGCCGGGCTGCAACTGGCCCCATTGCGTCCACTGGTCGAGTTTGCCGCGGCCGCGGCCTGCGAGGGCGTCGGCGTATGCGGCGCAGCCCATGCGCCGCCACATCGTTTCGATCTTGCCGGGAATCACCGGCCACAGCAGCAGCGACGCGATGCGCATCGCTTCGGCGCAGTTGTAGAGGATCGTGCCGACCTCGGGCAGCCTGCTTTCATCCTTCGCGAGCTTGAAGGGTTGCGTGGCTTCGATGTAGGCATCGATCTGGCGCACCAGTTCCATGCCAACGGCGCAGGCGCGGTCGAGCTGCTGGCGGTTCATCGCTTCATCCAGCGCGCCGGCGGCGCGCTGCGCGGCGTCGGTGTATTGTTCGGAGCCTTCGACGTGCGGGCCATGCTCCGGCACCTTGCCGTCGAAATACCGGTTCGTCATGTTCACAATGCGGTTAAAACAGTTGCCGACGGTGTTGGCGAGGTCGCT
>JBMCXL010000313.1:0-4079 GCA_048621015.1 Phycisphaeraceae bacterium | reverse complement strand
GGATGAAGCCCCGGCTTCTCTCACTTCGGCTGGACCAGAAATTGGTTGCAGGTCAAAACGGGGCCAGTACACGCTGACGCCCGAGCAGTACCTGCCGTTGCTTCGGATCAAGCCGAGGAGTCTGGACAACTCTCGTGTGACCACCACCGATTCGAGCGAGCACTCGTGTGTTTCCAGGGAGATGCACGGTTTGTCCGTACGGGATGAAAACGCGTGCTTGATCTACTCGAGCGACAGTATGGAAACGCTGCGATCCATACGGCCGATCACGATGTGTTCGCCCTGCATGACAAGCCGATGTACCGTCGTCCCCGCCTCGGCGCCAAGCCGCGCCAGCGATTGGCCGTTTTCATTGACGAGCCAGACGCGACCTCCCTGCTCCGCGGCGACCAGCGCTCCGAGCGCATCGGACCAGTCGACGGCCTGGAATGCGAACTGGCTGGCGAGCAACGGTTGCAATTCGACGCCGGCCGCGAGTGTACCCGCAGCCGTGTTCGTTGCCGGCAGCTTCCACAACGGCTTTCGGCCGCCCCAGACCGCGACGGCAACGGCCCCTGAAGGCAGATGTACCACGTCACCGACGATTCCCTCGACGGTGGCACGCTGAAGAATCTCGCCGTCAGCGATCCGCAGGCGCGCCACTGTTTCGGACCAGCAACCGACTGTCACGCTCTGGCCATCCGGCGCGAACGCGAACGCGCGCGCCCCTGGCAGTGGACGTTTCCAAATGGTTTCGCCGTTCTCGGTATCCAGCGCCACGAGGGACTCGCCACCGACGAGCAGCGTTCGCGTCCCCGGCACGAAGCTGAGGCCGAACGTGCGCGTCGCGATGTTGTCGAAGCGCTGTTGCACGCCTCCTTTGCGATCCAGCACGGCCAACGCCTGCGGATCGTCACTGCTGTCGACCCACCCCGCGGCGAGGCGCCGGCCGTCGTCGCTCCAGGCGAGTGCGCGAATGTGCTTCGACTCTCGCTGCGCCGATGGCTCGGCACGGTATCCACCAAGCACCGCGCCGTTCTCGGCGTTTAGCACAAGCACGCCGGGATACCCCGCCACGGCGAGGCGCCGGCCGTCGGGGCTCGGCGCCAGGGTGTGCGCGACGAGCAACTCATCTGTCTGCCACTGCACTTCCCCTTCCGCGCCGTAGGCCGTGACCGATCCGTCGTACAGCGCGGCGAACAGCCGCTCGCCGTCGACGGACAGGGCGACGCCCGTGGGCGTGTCGTACAGGTCGATGGTGCGCTGCACCGTGAACCGGCGCGGCAATTCCTTCGCTCGCAGCGCTGACGGACGCACGTGCGCGCTCAGCGCACGCGTTTCACCGTCGGGCTTCTCGCGGATTGCCTTCAGCAGCCAGTTCACGCCGGCTTCCGTGTTACCGAAGAGAAAGACGCTCTGCCAGCCGGCCTGGAAGCAGCTGATGCCCCATTGCAGGTGTGTGCGGCCTTTGCCGGGGAAGTCGTCAGTCGAGGGGAAATTGATGTGTCCACGCTGCCGCGCCTTTTGCGCCAGCTCGTGGCCGGGCAGCACGATCGCGTGGGCGTGGATGGTTTCATAGCTGTCGTCACCGTGGCGCGGCCCAGCCATGCCGTGCCCTTCCTCCGGCTCGACCTGCTTGGGGTCGGTGTACGAGGGATTGACTTCGACGCTCATGCCGCGCGAACGCAGGGCATCGGCAATGCGCTGCGCCGGTGCGGGCTCACCGAACACCGCGAATCGGTCGGACTCGATGCCGAAGACGCGGTCGGCGTCCCAGTTCAGCCGATCGTAGTCAGGCTCCAACGGCTCGCCCGCCAGGAGGCGATGGATCTTTGATGCGTCGTCGAAATAAACGGAGGCGCCCCCCGTCTCGAGCGCCGCCACCTGCGCGGCATCGGTGGCGGGGACGACGAACTCGGCGCGCGTGGTCGAGCCGGTCAGCCACTCGTGCACCTCGATGTGCCACTGGCCCGGCTGCGCGTTGGCGCCGAGCGGGACGGTATCTTTGTAACGTGTGGTGCCGTTCGCCGGTGTGGTAGCGCGGTAGGCGCTGAGCTGCTCGTTGCCCTGCGGATCGATGACGCGCAGCTCGAACGGCAGATAGCCGGTGCTGCCCCATCGGACCGTGATGCGCAGGCGATTGCCGTCGTTCAGCGCCACCTGCACGCCCGGTTCGCCCGGCGGCTCCGGCAGGTGCAGCCAGCATGCGCCGCCGCCAGCGGGCAGGCGCAGCGGGGCTCGCCCATCGCGAACCGGAACCGTGCCACCGTTAAACAGGTCGTACACCACGCCCGCGGCAGGCAGGAGCACGTCCGTTTCAGCGGGAATCATCTCGTGTCGCGCGTTGCGCGGGTTCGCCTCGCTTTGTGCGTTGTTCGCCAGCAGCAGGTACGTGGCCTCAGCCGGGGCGGCCTCGTCGGCGTGATGGACGCCGAGCAGCACGTCGTCATTCGTGGTGTCGTAGGGCTGTTCGCCGACCCACTCCGCCAGGTCCTCCTGAAAGCCGGGCGCGAGCTGGCGATTCCAGGCGCGCACGTGCAGGTCCTGCGTGCCACCCGACGCGCCGTCGCTTTTCTGCTGCTGCTGAAAGGCGGCAAAGTCGCCGATGCGATAGTCGGCGCGCACCGCGCCGTCGATCCTCAGCTCATCATCGGCGTACTGCACGAGCGTGCCGCCGTCTCGCACGTATTGGCGCAGCACCTGGCGGAACTCGTCCGTCGCGGTCGCCAGGGCCGGGCAGAAGATCACATCCCACTGCGCCAGGAACGCGGCGCCTTCGGTGACTGCTTCGTGCTCGTCGATCCAGTTGGGAATCATGCCCGTCTCAATGGCGCGGAAGAAGCACTGCTTGACCGCCTCACGGTGCGGGCTGTAATAGGGCGGCGAACCGTCCTCGGTCAGGTCGGGGTGATTGTGCGCGGCCAAGTCGTGGGCGAACTGCCGGTGGCTATGCAGCACGGCGACGGGGGACGGCGTCTTGGGCAACTGGTTCATCACGCCGCCGACGCGCGCCAGACGCCGGTTGATCTCAGCGATCTCGAAGACCGTCAGCGCGTGGTCGATGTTCAGGTTGTGATTGCGCAGGTAAAAGTCCTGGTCAGGCGTGTACATCATGCCTTCGAGCTTGCTTGCCCAGCTCATCCAGACGGCGGCGCGCATCGTCGCGGGCGTGTGCGTGTACCACATCGGCAGGTAATACTGCGGCCGATCGCGCACGAAACCGCGGGCGGCCTCGGTGGCGAGCAGTGGCTCGAACGTGCCGAAGGGGCGGCGGGCGTAGCCCCCGTGGGTTCCGACAACCTCGTAAGGGCGCGCCTGTCGGCTGTCGACACCGTCGGTGACGGTGCCCGCGGCGTAGCTGCTGGAGACCTGGTTGAGCGCCTGAAACGCGTCGTGCACGCTGCGCGTGCCCCAGACGCTGGCGTACCACGCCTGCTCGAGGTACTTCATGCGCATGTCCGCGAACGCGATCCAGTCGTCCATCATTGGCTTGTACTTCGGCAGCGTCTCTTGGAACGTGCCGAAGGGCATCTCGACGCCGGTCTTTTTCTTGAACTCCTCGAGCTGGTGCGGAATGCTGAACGGGCTGGCGCCCCGGCGCTCGCCGTCGGGGCCAACGATCGGCCACCAGGTCAGTCCCGGCTCGTCGAACACATGCAGGCCGCTCAGCGGATAGTTGCGATAGGCCAGGCCCGCGAGGTTCATGCGCCACGCGACCGCGCGCTGCACCCACGGATCGCCCCAGTCGTTGCGCAGCTTCAAATCGAGCTGGTGTCCGCCGCCGAGGACCACGCGCGCGTACGGGCGCATGCCGGCGCGCACGTAGCCGTCGAGCATGGCGCGGTTCTTCTCCCGCTCGTGCGGATGGAGGCGGACCAAGTCACTGTTCATGAACATCCAGTCACCCTTGGCACGCGCCTCGCCCGGCGGGACGGCCTTGTGCGCCCATTGCGCGATGAAGTATGGATTCATCGGCGTGCTTTCGGTGACGGTGAAGTGAACGGGCGCTTCCCCGCTCGCCTTCTCGCCGATCCAGGCGATGTAGGCGCCGGGCTTGAGTGTGATGACGCGGGAGCCGGCGGATGTTTCCACGGGGACCG
>JBMCXL010000312.1:0-4084 GCA_048621015.1 Phycisphaeraceae bacterium | reverse complement strand
CGCCAATGTGATGCGCCAGGCCGATGATCCTGGCTCGCTCGTAGCCGGGCACCATGTCGCGGAAGAACGCTTCATAGACGAACGCCTGATGTCGGCCTTCCTGCTCGGCAGCGGTGAGCTGCTCGAAGTCGGTCGCGTCGACCTCGGCGACGCGCACCGCAACGGTGGCGATGCAGCCATCGATCGTCATGGGGTGCGCCGAGCCGTGCTTGCGCGGAAGGGCGTGTCGGCCTTCACAAACGGACCGTTCCATCGTTTCGTTCAGCATGCGCTTGCCGCCGGCGGCCTCGAAGCGCGCCAGATCGACGTTGGCCATGCGGAAGGTGGTGGTCAGTGTCTGCGCGGGGTCCTGCTCGCCGGCCTTTTCGTAGGGCACGTCGGCCCAGTGGCACAGGTCGGCGTCACCGGTGGCGTCGATGAACCGTCTGGCACGCAGGCGGAGGAAGCCGCGCTTGGTGAAGATCACGACACCCGTGAGGCGGCCGGTGCGGTCGGTCTCAGCATCGACGAGCGTGGCGTGCAGGTAGGTCCGCACACCGTGGGACTGGAGCATGCGGTCCCACACGAGCTTGAGGCGTTCGGGGTTGTAGGTCACGCCAGTGCCGGCACCGTAGGTGTTGGGACGCAGCATCATGTCGCCGGTTTCGGCCAGTGCGTGGACGATGCGATCGGGAATGCCGCCAACGACCTTGCGCGGCTCGTCGCCGGGCGTGAAGAAGCCATAGAAGGTGTCCAGGATCTGCGTGCTCGTGCCGCCGGCGAAACCGTAGCGCTCGATGAGACCGGTGCGCTGTCCGGCCTGCGCGGCGGCGAGCGCCGCGCAGCAGCCGGCCGAACCGGCGCCGCACACGAGCACGTCGAAGTCGGCAAGCACAGGGATTCGCTCGTGGCTGAGCATCTCAACCATGCGCGGCCTCCTCGCGGCCCAGCGTGGCGTACAGCTTCGCCAGGCGGCGGCCGTGCTCGTCGTAGGCTGATTCGAAAATTTCCGCCGCGCGCTCGGCGCCGACGATCGCGCCCGAGGCGAGCGCCTGGGGCGGTTGGCCGGCGTCGATCAAGCGGCGCGCGACCTCAGCTTTGATGCAGTTAACCACCATACACCCGCCGACCGTCGACCCCGGCGACACCGGCGCCTCCATGCCTTCAAGCTGAACCATCGCATCCCCCACCGGTGCACCCGTGTCCAGCACGAGGTCTGCGAAATCGGTGAGCTTTTTGCCGTCGCTGCGTTTGCTCGTGCTCGCATCGCTGTGCGCCCGGCTGACCAGCGCGACGACGCGCACGCCGCGCGCCTGAAAACCTTCTGCCATCTCGATGGGCACGATGTTGCAGCCGCTGGAGCTGACGACCAGGGCCGTATCCTGCTCGCTGAGGTCGTAGTTGCGCAGAATGCGCGCCGCGAAGCCGGGCACGTTCTCCAGAAACATCGCCTGGCGCTGACCGTTGGAGCCGACCACCGGATGGTGATACGACAGTGACAGCTCGACCATCGGATTCCACCCCGGGAAGCTGCCGTAGCGCGGCCACATCTCCTCGATCATGATGCGGCTGTGCCCGCTGCCGAACACGTGCACCATGCGCCCGGCGAGGATTGTCTCGGCGAACATCGCCGCCGCCCGCTTGATCGGCTCGGTCTGCGCGGCCACCGCATCGACCAAGGCGCGGCACTTGTGCAAATACTGTTGGGTCACGCTCATCGTTTCTCGCTTGTTTCGTGCTTCATCGACGCGAAGCGGGCCGCGCCGATCGCGCCGGCCGTTTCACCCAACGCTGCGGCAACAATCGGCACGCCTTCACCGAGTGGCTGCCATTCCAGTTGCGCCATCCACTGCGCCAACGGCTCGAACAGCGCATCGCCTGCCTGCGCCATACCGCCGCCGAGCACCACGACCTCCGGATCGAACGCATTGATCAACGACACCACCGCGCACGCCAGCGCCTTCACGCGCGTGCCCCACAACCGATTCGCTTCGACATCACCCCCCTCGGCCGCGGCGAGCAGGTCGACGGTCTGCTCGAATCGACCGTCCGATTGTTCATGCAGCGCATGCGCGCCGATGCAGTCTTCGAGCGAGCCAGGCGTGCCGACGATGTCCGGCGCGCCATCAGGGTCGAGACTGATGTGGCCAAGGTGGCCGGCGCGTCCGATCGCGCCCTGGAGCAGCTTGCCGTGGACGATCACGCCGCCGCCGACGCCGGTGCCGAGCGTGAGCATGATGACGTGCTGTTTGTTTTTCGCAGCGCCGATCCATGCTTCGCCGAGCGTCGCGGCGTGCGCGTCGTTGAGGACGCATGCAGGACGGTTCAGGTGAGTGGACCAGTTCAGTCCTTCGATGCAGTCCAGGCGGCCGCGCATCCACTGGATGGCGCGGTTGTCGGCGTCAGCCAGACCGGGTGCGGCGATGCCGACCGAGGCGTCGGCATTCGCGCCCAACTCGGTAAGCAGCGCGCGCACCCGCTCGATGAGCGCGTCGCGCTGCGTCGGCGTGGGATAGTGCGCGGACTGGAGCACCTGGCCGGCCGCGTCGAGGCGCACCGCCTTGATGTTCGTCCCGCCAATGTCGATGCCGATCATCGTCATGACGGGCCCCCTTCGGTGGCGGGCACCACTTGTCCTTCGCTGACCGACCAGCCGCCGTCGACCGCGAGCACCTGGCCGGTGACGTAACGCGCGCTGCCCGAGAGCAGGTACACGACAGCGTCGTCGAGATCGTCCGGCCGACCGATGCGCCCGCCGTCGAGTGGCTGCTTCGTCTTGATGAATGCGAGAATGGTTTCGTCTGCGGCCGCGCGCTGCGCCATCGGTGTCTCGACCAGCCCCGGCGCGATCACGTTGAAACGGATGTCGCGCGGCGCGTAGTACGCGGCGCAGCTTTTGGTGAAACCGATGATCGCGCTCTTAGTCGCAGCATAAACGTGCGTCGCGAAATAGTGCGGCGAGGGTGAGCATCCGAGCACGCTGCCCATGTTCAACACCGCGCCTGGCACCGCGCGATCAAGAAAGTTTTGCACGGCGGCGCGGTTGGAGAGGATCAGCGACTTGAGGTTCAGGTCCAGCGTGGTATCGATCCCTTCATCGGTCAGTTCATGCAGCGGGCCATCGCCGAAGCGCCGGCCGCTGCCGCCGGCCACGTGGTAGAGCGCATCGAACCGCCCGAAGCGCGCCAGCGCCGTCTCGATGGCGCGCGGCGCGGTTTGTGGGTCCGCCGCATCTCCCACCACCGCGACACCGCGCTCGCCGAGTTCATCTTCCGCCGCCTGCGCCGCCTCCGGCTTGCGGCCCACGACCACGACGCATGCCCCCGCGGCGACGCAGGCCCGCGCCGCGGACACGCCGAGGCCCGTCGTGCCGCCGACGATGACCACCGTCTTGTCGGCCAGTGCCTGTGTCATCACGTCCAAGGTATAGCCGTCAGTGTCAGATACAAGATAATCTCCGAAAAACTGATATGATCGCTGATATGGGCGAGACGCTTACCCCCCGTGTCGAAGCCGTCGAGGCGGCGCTGCAGCGCCGGCTGCGCAGCGGCCTCTACCAGCCCGGCGACCGCTTCATGAGCAACCGCGCGATCGCCCGGCAGTACGGCATCAGCTACCAGACCGCGCATCGGCTGCTCACGCGACTGGTGGATCAGGGCCTGCTTCACCGCCGCGATCGCTCGGGGACGTACGTTCCCGGTCCGGCGCATCGGCCGACACACGTCCAACTGATCTTCCATCGCCGCGCGCGGGTGCGCGGCAGCTTCGGCGCCAAACTGCTGGACGTGGTCCGCCAGCATCTGATCGATGCGGGCCTGGGCGAGCCGCGGATCAACTTCGATCAGACGACGATTCACGAGCACGCCCTGCCGGTGCTCTGGGAAGCGCCCGAGGCGCTGAACCAATGCCTGGCGGAGGGGCGGCGGGCGATCATGATCAACGATCGACCGGCGCCCGGGATCAACGCCATGCGCATCGACAGCGTGGCCACGGACGATTTCGTCGGCGGGGTGCTGGCTGCGCAGTATCTGAGCCGGCTGCTTGGGAATGGGGCGCGGTGCATGATATTGGCCGGGCCGCGCGCAGACCGGCGCAGCCAGTCGCG
>JBMCXL010000311.1:0-4095 GCA_048621015.1 Phycisphaeraceae bacterium | reverse complement strand
GCGGCTTGGAGGGTCAATGAATCGCCACGAAGAGACACAAGAGACGCAAGACATGTTCATGTCCGTCTTGTGCCTCTTCGCGGCTGTTGTCTTTCCCGGTGACTCGCTGGTTTATCCCACGCCGGCCCGCAGGGAGCGCGCGGGGAGAAGACAGAAGTCAGAATGTGGAAGAGTCGATTTCAAGCGGCCTGGTGTTTATCCATGCGCGCTTATGCCTCCCGGTGTGAGTTCGGTCCTTCCACGCAGACGGTCAACAGCATCTCGCTTTGTTCAGAGGCTTCCACGTCATGCACCACGCCGGGCGCCAGGCGCAGCAGGTGGCCGGCGGGCAGGTCGCGGCGGCCGTTTTCCGTGGTGACGCTGAGCCGGCCTTTGAGCACGTGAATCGTCACCGACCCGTCGACGACGTGGTCCGGCAAGGAAGCGCCGGCCTCGAAGCAGTACAGCGCCACCGTGGCCGGGCCGTGATGGAACAGGGCCATCTGCCGGTGCCCGTGCGAGCCGGCGTTGGGCTCGGTCCAGAGTTGTGCCACCGCTTCGTTGAGATCAACCTGGTCCTCCGCCGGTGCGAACCGTTCGGCGGGGCGCGGTCGGACACGGGGCTCGGAATTGCCCATGGTCGGCTCCTTTCTCTGGAAAGACTGCATACCCCGGCGCACTTGCGCCGTTCATTCCGGATGAATTGCCAGCACGTGGAACGCTTCGCCGTGGACGCGCACGCGCCGGCCGTGCACATCATCGCTCACCAGCGCCTCGTCCTGCTGCTCCAGCCATTGGCGCGCCGCTTCCGGCAGCGCGTCGTTCCGGGATCGCGGCGCGGCGACGACTTCGCCGTCGGCGCTGACCACCATCACGTGCGCTTCGCGGTAAATCCACGGGCCCTGCGGATCGCGCACCTCGCGCAGGAGCGCCCCCGGCGATGCGCGCAGCCGATCGGCCGCGGACTCGGCAAGCTGCCGCAGCAACGTGGCGTCGATCGGCAGCTCGTACCGCAGCGCGCCGACCAGGTACATGCGATCGTTCGGCCCGGCGGTGCGCTGCGCGAACGAAGCGACCCACACCGGCTCGATGCCCTGCGGGCGCGGCCAGCGATAGAACGCCGACGCCGTGCCGCTGTCGTTGTTCAATGCCTCGAGCTGCCATTGCACGAACGGCCGGCCGCTCGTGTCGGTGAAGCCGCGCAGGTCCTGCCCGACCAGGTGGGGCGCGCCGTCGTAGTGCAGCGCTTCACCTTCCGCATCGAGCACGAAAAGATGCGCATCGCGGTATTGCCACGGACCGTCATCCGCGGCGAACGCTTCCAGCGCCGCGCGCCCCTCACGCTGCACCTGGCCTGCGGCCTGCGCCACGAAACGCATCAACGCCTCGGTCGAGTCCGGCGTATCACTGGGCACACCGCTTGCCGTCGGCGGCATCTCCGGCAGCGGCGCGCGCTGCGTGCCCGGCGCCGCGCAGGCACCCATTACCAGGACGCCCATCGCCAGCGCGGCGCGTCGAATCACCACTTGACAACCGTGCATAAGCGAACTCCACAGGTCAACCACACCGCTTCGTGGCCTCTCGATCATAAACGGCCAGCCGGGTAAAGCGAAGCGCCGATCCGCGCATGGAGCGCGGGTCCGGTTGTATCAGGCAGGAGCAACAGCCGGAGCCAACCGGTTCCCGGGCGCCCGTCGGGTGCGGGCGGGTTGAATCGGTGGCGCATCGACAGGATCGTCGCGGTCGGCAACAATGAGACCATGGCGGAGCGCAAGAGCAGCAAGCCGATCACGATCGCGCCCGGCGTGCAGGTGCCGGCGTCGGCGCTGCGTTTCACGTTTGCGCGCAGCGGCGGGCCGGGCGGCCAGCACGCGAACAAGACGAGCACGCGCGCGACGTTGAGCGTGCCGGCCGAGGCGCTGCGGGCGGCGCTGTCCGAGCAGACGATGCAGCGGCTGGCGCAGCACGCGGGCAGCCGATGGACCGGCGAGCAGTTGATGCTCACCGCCGCCGGCAGCCGCAGCCAGCACGCCAACCGTCGCGCGTGTCTTGTGAAGCTGCGCGAGCTGCTGGTGACGGCGATGCACCGTCCGCGTCCGCGCCGACCGACGCGCCCTTCCCGGGCCGCGAAGCAGCGCCGCCTCGAAGCGAAGCGCCAGCGCGGCGAGCGCAAGGCCGCGCGGCGCATCAACCGCGATGGGTCGGCGTCCTGAAGTTGGTCGGCCAGCTTCCCATGTCCACCGATCCCTATAACCGGAAAGCGACGTGGGGCACGGGGCGGTTTCCCCGGCTGCGCACTGGGTGAGACGTGCGGAGCGACCGATGCTGTACGTGGCGTTCATGCGGTTCAGTAATCGATGCGCAGCGCAATCACAGCATGCAACCGTCGTCGGGCGCCGATCGGGCTGGTCGCTTGGGCGGCCAGTCCGCTTTATTCCTCCGCGATGCGCAGCACCTGGCTCTGGATCGTCTGCTCGATGCGCTGCTGAATCGTCTGTTGCGGCATGCGGATGTTCACCTCGGTCACGAGGCGCTGCACGCTGTTGCGGCCGACCGCTTCGTGACGGTCCAGGTCGAACATCACCTGCGAGCGCGCTTCGCCCTCGCGCAGCGTCACGTCGATGGGCGGCGCCTCCTCGGGCATGTCCGAGCGATCGACTTCCAGTTCCAGGTCCGCTTCGCCGACGACCGTCGCCACGGGAATGCCGGCGATCTGCTCCACGCCTTCGACGCGCCAGCGCATGTCCTCGTGCAGAAAGCCCATCTGGTGTGTCCACTCGTGCTGGACGCGCCAGGTGTCGCCGACCTCGGCCGCGGCGGGCGCGCCGGCGATCGTCGCCAGGTCGTTGGCCGATTCGATGAAGTCCAGGTCTGCCGGCGCCAGTTGCTCGACCTCCAACTGGTTTCGCACGGCGTCGGTGCCGGCCACGCTCTCGATGCGCCCGTCCGCGGCGACGCGCACGCGGATCGGCGTGCCGGTCAGCGCGGAAAGCATGTCGTGAATCATGGGCGTGTCGCCGCTGGCGTTGCGCGAGTCGTTGACCTGCGGCGCGCCTTCGCCGTTGTCGGCGGTCATCGCCATCCAGTCGAAGGTCATCTCGCAGTCGGCGTTGCCTTGCGCGTCGACGTGGCGCACGGTCCACGTCGCCTCGCCGGTGGTCGTGATGCGCACCTCCTGTTCGCGCTGCTGCTCGCCGGCCATCACTGACTGCCGTTGCACGCGCTGCGCCCACAGCTCGTATCGGCTGGTCTGGCCCGGCTCCCAGCGCGGGCGCAGGTCGATGGCCTGCTCATCCGGTTGCGCCGCGGCGCGGGGCGGTGCGATGCACAGCAGCAGCGCGACGCATGCGAGGATGCGCATGAGCCGTGGGGCGAAACGAATGGTCGGCAACGTCGCGGAAGATTGCATCATGCATCCTTGTCTATGGTGGCGTTTACGGTTGCAGCATGTGGCGGCTGGGCGTGCGGCGGTTGATGCTGACGCATTGAATCTCGTGCACCTGCCAGGCGCTTTGCGCGTCGTCGCGGCGCCAGTGCAGTTGCCAGGTGCTGCGGATGGGCCCGTAGCCGTTGGACTGGCCGAGGTGCGTGCGCAGCTCCAGCGCGGTGCGGCCGCGGTTGGGGCGGGCGGCGTCGGCTTCGAGGCGGTGGATGTCGTGGGAGACGATGGCGTGGCGCTGGTCGAGCTGGGTCAGGCGGCGGTCGATCTGGTCGCGTCGGATCCAGGCCGTGCCGTCCGGGCCGGTGACGACCATGCCCGGCGCGAGCCGGTTGTCGAGGCCGGCCAGGTCAAGCGGTGCGGCGGTGGCGGCGACGAGTTGGCGCGTGGCGGCCATGATCTGCTCGCGCGGTGTCTGGACCTGCCAGGCGAGGCCCACGACCGCGCCGGCGGCGACGGCGGCGACCCACGCGCCCATCCGCAGCCCGCGCCGCCTTCGCCGCCGACCCGCGACCGTCAGCCCCACCGCCAGTGCGAGCAGGACGATCGCCGTCGGCCAGGGCTGCTCCAGCAGCAGATGCTGCACCAGGGGCGGGTCGGCCAGGGGGTCCACAACCCGATGATCGCCGGTTTCAGCGACCGGGGCAAGGGGAATGGGGGTGGTGGATGGCGGATGG
>JBMCXL010000310.1:0-4108 GCA_048621015.1 Phycisphaeraceae bacterium | reverse complement strand
GTCACATCGCCGAAACCCCGGCGGAGATGGGCGCGACGATGGCGCACGCGCTGGGGATCTGATCGAAGCCGCGCCGAAACCCTCTCCCCTCGGGAGAGGGTGCCGAGCAGGCAGCGCAACATTCGCCTGTAACAGTCCAACGAGGCGGGTGAGGGGTTTACCACCTGCCGGATGTCTGCTGCGCGAGACGGAGTTGTGGTTGTTGTTGATCCCCTCACCCCAGCCCTCTCCCGGCGGGAGAGGGGGTGTATGCCGGCTGCGCCGGCTTTCGCTCACCCGCGCGTTTCAGCCAGCGCGTATTCGAGCTGTTTCAGGTGCGCGCGGATGCGCTGCCGGCGGTCCTCGTCCACCTCGCGGTAGCCGAAGCGCACCTCGTAGAACAGCTCGGTCAGCGCCACCACCGGGTCGAAGCGCATCGGGTTCGCCTCGGCCAGCTCGTGCGCGAATGCCTGCGGGCTCTGCCAGCGCGGGCGCATGTAGCCGTGTCGCTCGAGCATTTCGAGCATGTAGATGTAGAAGCGCAGGCGGCGTGCCAGGTCGCGCCGGCGCTGGCGCGGCAGGGCGGTGAGCTGAAGGGCGGCCAGGCGTCGGCGGCGCACGATGAGCGTGCGCACGAGGATGGTCACGCCCAGGCCGAGCCCGGCGAGGGTGATGCCGCCGATCGTGTAGGTCAGGTAATCGAACTCCCACAGCTCGGGCAGTCGCCGGAAGCGATCCAGCAGCGACGCGAGCCAGTGCTCGGAGTGCTCGCCGCGCTGCGCGACCGAGTCCTTGACCTCATCGAGCAGCGCGCTGCGCGTCTTGGGGTCGTAGGCGACGATCCATGACAGCCAGGTCGACTCGATGTAGTCGTAGATCTGCCGCGCTTCCAGCCACCAGCCGGCGCCGGGCGCATGCTCGGCGCTGACCTCGGCGGAGGGCGTGGCGTCGAAGTGGCGCCAGCCCAGTTCGGGGCCGAGTTCCACCTCCGTCCAGGCGTGGGCGTTCTTTTCCCGCACGACGTAGTAGCCGCCGAAGCGGTTGTACTCGGTGGCGAGATAGCCGGTGACCACGCGCGCCGGCAGGCCGATGGACCGGCACAGCGCCGCGTGCGCCGCGGCGAACAGCTCGCAGTGGCCGCGCTGCTCCTCGAAGAGGAACTTGATGATCGGGTCTTCGTTCGGATCGACCGGCGGATTGTCGAGGCTGTAGGTGAACTGCTCGCGGATGTGGCGCGCCAGCGTTTCGGCGATCGCCTCGTCCTGCGGGGTGTGCGCGGCCTGGGGGTCGCGCTGCAGGTCGTGCTCGGCCAGGATCGACTGCGCAAGACGACGCACGCGCCCGCGCTGCACGGTCCAGCGGCGCGCGTACTGATCGTCGGCGGGACGCGACTGCCAATACTGGCTCGCCGAGCGAAAGCGGCCTTCCGTGTCCTCCACCACTTGGGCGTAGCGCTGCCGCGGGTTCGTCAACGGCTCGCGCGGCACACCCAACTGGTATCTCATGCCGCTGGCGTCAAGCGAGACACCCAGGCGCTGGTCCATCAGGCTGAACCGCACGCGGCGCAGCGCGTCGCTGTACAGCCAGACCGGCTGCGGATAGGGCGTGAACAGCACATCCACATCGCGCTGGCGCAGCGTGATGCGCGCTTCGCGCATGGGCAGGTCCTCGGGCACCTGCGCCAGCTCGAGCATGGGGCGCGCTTCGGTGTCGCCGTATTCGGGGTTGAGCAGCGCGGTGTGGTCGTGCTGCTGGGGGACTGAGCCGCGCTGCCAGCTGCGCGCTTCGGGGTGGTACATGTCCATCGCCGCGCCGCGCAGCAGGAAGGACCGGTTCGGCCCGCCGAGGTTGCGGCCGTCCTCCATGAGGGTGAAGTTCAGCACCGCGTCGCTGCTGCCGCTGCTCGAGCCCGAGCCCCGGCCGAGGTTGACCTGGTCGTTGAACCCCACCTGCTTTCGGCCCATGCTGCTGTCGGTGACCTGGTGGGAGACGAAGTTGGGATCTTCGCGGCGCGGCATGAGCACGAAAACGAGCACCGCCACCACCGCGCAGCCCACGCCCACACCCGTGGCCAGCACGCGGAACTGCCAGCGATGCCCCCGGCCGACCACCGATTCCGGCAACGCCGCGCGCTGGTCGGCCGGCGCCGCCTGCTGGTTGGCGCGCCGCACCGCCTCGCTGGTCGTCTTCAGGTGATACATCAGCGCCGTCACCAGCGCCAGCGCGCAATACAGCGCCAACAGCACGCCGTAGATGATCGAAACGCTCAGGATGCTTGCCGCGACCATCAGCACGCCGCTGAGGATGAGGATCTCGCCATACTCGCGGTTGTTCTTCTCGCGGTACAGCAGCACGATCTGCAGCCACATCACGAAATGGCCCATCGCCACGACCAGTTGCGCCAGTCGGCCCGCCTGGTACTGCCAGAGCTGGGTCAGCAGCCACGCCAGCGCGGCCACCGCCGCGACATTGGTCACCCAGCGCGGCAGCGGCCGACCCGCCGGCCCCTCCGTGACGTACCACGACAACGCCGTCAGCGCCCCGGCCACCAGCAGCATCCCCGGACTGCGCGCCGCAATGCAGAACGCCACGACCCCCAGCAGGATCTGCGCGAACATCAGGCGGCGGAATTGATAGGTCAGGTTCATCGGCAGGGTCTGGGGTCTGGGTCTGGGGTTTAGGGTCTGGGGTCTAGGGTCCAGGGGCCGAAGCTGGGGTCTGTGTTCCGCCCTAGACCCCAGACTCCAGACCCTCATTCACGTCTGCGCTCCGGCGCCCACCGCCAACTCCGCATCCTGATCGATCGTCGCGCGCCGCTGCACCTGCTCGCGCCGCGTGCGCCGGTGATCGGTGGCCTGGAGCAGATCGTGGCCGGTGGTGTGCTCGAGCACGTAGGTCTCGAGCTGCGCTGCGCCGAACACCACCGCGCCCGCCGGCCCGCGCTGGCCGGAGACCGCTGTGCCGTTGCCGGGCGCCACGATTACCGACGGCCGCGCCGGCAGCGCCCCGTCCTCCGCGCCGGCCCAGTCCACATCGAACTCCGCCAGCGCCTCGAGCATGCGCGCCCGATGCGCGAGGCTGTGATGGACCGGAAAGCGCGGGAACCGGCAGCCGAGCATCGCCAGGCCGACCTGGTAGCCTTGAAAGTGCGCCTCGCAGATCAGCGACGCCGCGAGACTCGCGGTGCGCTCGACGGTGCGCTGGCGCGGCGAGAGCGCCGGATCGCGGCGCCCCCCGGCGTGGCGTCGGCGTCGACGCCGACGCAGCCAGCCCCGCAGCGCGCCGGCGTGCGGTTCATCCGATGGTTGCAACTCCACCGCCGCGTCCAGGTCGCGCACGTCGACCAGCACCATGATGCGCGGCGGGCTCGGCTGGGTCATCTCGCGCGAGACCAGCTCGCTGGTGCGCGCCGAGTGGCGCCAGTCGATCATCTTCAGGCTGTCGCCGAAGCGGTAGGGGCGCAGGCCGAAGAACTCTTCCATGCCGCCGCCGCGCTCCAGTTGCTTCTGGCCGGAGGGGTCGTAGTCGCTGAGGCTGAACAGCAGCCGGCGGTTGAGTCGGTGCAACTCGGGATAGACCAGCAGTTCATCAGCCTGCTCGACGGTCACGACCTTGCGCACCATGCCGAACGGAAACGCCGTCGACAGCACGATGCGCTCGAACGCCAGGCGCCCGCGGCGCCGCGGCCAGCAGGGGGCTTCGGCCTGCATCGTCTGGCGCGGCCCGATGTGCATGACCCAGCCGTGCGGTCGGCCACGCAACATCGGCGGGTCGTCCACGAGCGGCCCCTGCTTCTGCCAGTCGTGGCGGCCCTGGCCCCAGGTCTCCACGATCATCAGCCCGAAAATCGGCACCCACGCGTGATTGGTGATGTGATAGCGCAGCACGCCCGCGTCGCCCGCGACCGCGTGCCCCGGCGCCAGCCGCCGCGCCTCCACGTGACGCAGACTCAGCAGCGCCAGCACCACCGACACCACCAGCGCCCCGGCCATCAATCCCAGCAGCCAGAACAGCAGGTTCGCCTGCGTGTGCACCGCCGTGCCGCCGACCAGCAGCATCACGAGCACAAAGATCCCGCCGCCGCGGGTGAGCTGCAATCGGGATCGTTGGTGCTGACGGGCCATGAGGG
>JBMCXL010000309.1:0-4112 GCA_048621015.1 Phycisphaeraceae bacterium | reverse complement strand
TACACCTCGACCGTCCCGCCGCCGTCGGCCGTGGTGACGGTCATGTTGTAGCCGACGTAAATCTGGCCCGCGCGGCCGATCTTGAACGCGAGGTCGATCCAGTCCTTGACCTCCTGCGCGCAGCTCGGCTCGAGCATCGGCATGCGTACGTGCTCGGCGATGTAGCGCGAGTCGGCGGGCACCTGCGTCGAGTCGCTCCACGGATCGTCACCGACGACAATGATGCCGCCCGAGTCGCCCTGCGTGCCCGCGAGCACGCCCAGCGCCAGCGCATCGGACGCCACGTGCAGGCCGACGCTCTTGAACGCGGTGATCGCGCGGCCGCCGACCATCTGTGCGCCGTTCACCATGGCCACGGAGATCGCCTCGTTGCCGGCCTGCTTGGCGACGATGCCTTTGTCCTGCAGCAGCGGGCGCAGGCTTTCCAGCGCATCGAAGTAGCCGGCGATCGGCGAGCCGGGATAGCCGGTGAAAAGGTGCGTGCCACCGGCGGCCTCGAGCGCGCCTTTCACCAGCAGCTCGTTGCCGGTAAAGATCGCCTGGCCCTCGTCTTGAATGAAGCGGGGATCTATCTTGCTCATCGGACGGTCGTCCGGTTGATATCGGTTGGTCGGATCGCGCAGTCGGGCGCGGACGCTCGATGACGTGCCTTCGCTCTCATCGCTTGCTCCTGGCGGACGCCGCGCGGCGTCACGGGCACGTCGTTGGTGGATGAATCGGCAGGTTCCTGATGAGTCCGGTCGACCTCACCTGCCTCCAGGCAGGTAATCCCCCGAACCAAGCATGTCCATTGTAGACATTCGGCTATCGGGCCGGCAAAGCTTTTTTATTGGCCCCTTTATGCGCTTCCCCCCCAACGCCGCCGCCCTTCGGGGCCAATCGCGGCAGGTTACGCGTAGAACCGTTACAATGCAAGATTTACGAAAGACCGCCCGCAAGGGGCAGTGGTCAAGCGGGCCAGCGGCCAGCGGCCAAGTCGCCCGCGGAGCGGAACTTCCACACTCGACCACCCGGCCACTGGACCACGCCACCCTGCCGCCACCGTGTCCGAACGCCTCACCGCCAACACCGCCGCCCGTGAGCCCGCCCCGCGCCTCGTCATCGCCGGCCTGGGCCTGCTCACCCCGCTCGGCCACGCCGCCTGGCCCACCTTCGCCGCGCTGCTCGCCGGCCGCACCATCGCCGACCGCGCCGCGCGCCTCACCGACGACGTCGATCCGGTCAACCTCGTGCGCGCCCTCGGTGGCGTCAGCATCGTCCAGCACAGCCGCGCCGATCCCGCCGTCGAGCTCGCCGAGCGCGCCGCACGCGAAGCGCTCTTCGCCGCTGGTGTCGATGCCACCGGCTTGCCGACCTATCTCGGCACATCCAAAGGCGCGGTGCAGGCGTTGACGCGCTGCGCGGCAGGGTCTGGGGCGGAAGCGCATGCGCACCTCGAAGCCGTCGCGCTCGGTCCGCACGGTTACATCACGCGCCATCTGCAACAACGCCTCGGCATCACCCCGCGCGGTCACTACGTCGCCGCCTGCGCTTCATCACTCACCGCGCTCGATCGCGCGCGCCGCGCCCTGCTGCATCCTCACGCCGGAGCGCAGCGCAGCGAAGCTGCGGATGATCACGCCCTCGTCATCACCGCCGAAGCCGCCTTGCTCCCGCAATTCGTCCACAGCTACCGCCGCCTCGGCGTCCTCGCGCCGCTCACGCCGCGCGACTATCGCCAGCGCCCGCTCGATGCGCGCCGCACCGGTTTCATGCTCACCGAAGCCGGCGCCGCCGTCCTGCTGCGCCGATTGCCGCCCGGCCAATCCCCCCAGCCCGGCGAGATCGAGCTGCTCGACACCGCCACCGCCGCCGAAGCGCACGACCTCGTGCGCGCCGCGCCCGACATGTCCGCGCTGCGCCACATCGCCGCGCAACTGTTCGCGCATCACCCCCTCGACATGATCCACCCGCACGCCCCCGGCACGCCCGACCACGACCCCGTCGAACTTGCCATCTACCACGACCTGCTCCATAACGCCCGTCCTGAGCGCAGCGAAGGGCGGGATCACACCCTTGCCCCCGACCTCTATGCCAACAAGGGCGCCCTCGGCCACAGCCTCGGTGCGGCGGGCCTGGTCTCCCTCATCCTCGCCTGCCTCACCTTGCAGGCCGGCCAGCGTCCCCCCATGCTCTGGATCGACGCGCCGCTGCCCGGCGTCCGCCCCGAAGCGCAACCCTGCAACCGCACCGGCACGCATGCCGTCTTCGCCGCCGGCTTTGCCGGTCACGTCGCCGGCGCACTGATTCGTCGTCATTGAGGGAGGCGCGTCTTCATGGAGGCGCGTGGCGTTGGA
Organism: Phycisphaeraceae bacterium; assembly: GCA_048621015.1. Lineage (GTDB taxonomy): Bacteria > Planctomycetota > Phycisphaerae > Phycisphaerales > Phycisphaeraceae > JBMCXL01. Next base: position 1,776 of record JBMCXL010000309.1, on the reverse strand, counting down.
GCGCACCGCTCATTCGCCCTGCGGCATCCATCCGAGCAACTCGCGCGCCCGGTCGTGCGGGAAGTGCTCGCCTTCCTGATCGCCGGTGGCCTGCACGACATGCATGCCCGGCTGCTGCAGCGCCAGTGCCGCCAGAAACAGCCGTTGCAGGTCGCGTGGGCCGGTTGGATACGACCCCGTGTGCGCGCGGTCCGGGTGGGTCTGGTGCTTCTCCCACCGGTGCTCGTTGAGCGGCAGCATCAGCCGCAGCGCCGTGATCGTCGCCTCGGGGTAGCGCCGGCTGCCGATCTCGCACACCTGCTCACCCAGGCGCTTGGTCAGGCCGTAGGTGTCCCAACTGTCCGGCTCGCGCGTCTCATCCAGCGGCGCCTTGCGCCGCGCGAGTTGATACACGCTCAACGTGCTCGCATAGACGAACCGGCGCACGCCCGCCTTCATCGCATGACGCAGCGCCAGGTACACGCCCTGCACGTTCACGTCGAACATCGACTGCACTTCGGGCTTGGGATTGAACCGTCCCATCGCCAGGTAGACCACCGCGTCGCGCCCCGCCACGGCCTCGGCCAGCGCGGCCTCGTCAGTCACGCTGGCGGTGATGGTGCGGTCCTCCGCGCCGGGCACGGGCTTGAGGTCCAGGTGGTGGACGCGGTGGGCTGCCTCCAGCGCCGGCCGCAGGATCGAGCCGACGTGTCCACCTCCGCCGATCAGCAGCACGTTCATGGGTCTGTCGCCGTTCGCGCTATCCAACATCTGCTTCGAGTCCTTTCTTGCGGAACAGGGGCCGAGGGGCCGAGTGAAAGATGGCGGCGAAGCCGCCTGCTCCGATCACTCGGCCCCTTGACCCCTCGGCCCCTTGGCCCCTTCGTCTTAACTTTATTCGCCGCGCGGCGTCCATCCGATCAACTCCGCCGCACGATCGTGGGGGATGTGCTCGCCCGCCACGTCGCCGCTGGCCTGCACGACGTGGAAGCCCGGACGGTCGAACCGCACCGCCGCGAGATACAGCCGTTGCGCATCGCGCGGCCCGAGCGGATGTTTGCCGACGCGACGCCCGTGCCGCTCGTTCCACATCGGCTCCGACAGCGGCCGCATCAGGCGCAGCGCCAGGATCGACGCATCCGGGTAACGGTCCACCGCCGCCCGGCAGACCTCCTCCGCCAACCGCTTGCTCAGGCCGTACGTGGCCCACGCATTCATGGGCATGTCTTCGCGGATGGGGAACGGTCGCCCGTCGCTGGCATAGACCGACAGCGAACTGGCATGAACGAACCGGCGCACGCCCGCTTCCAGGCCGTGCCGCAGCGCCCGGTAGACGCCCAGCACGTTCACGCGCATCGCGATATCGGGGTCGCTGTGCTTCGAGGGGGCGCGCTTTGGTCCCACAGGCACCGGCTCGCCCGCGCCCAGCGCCATGTACACCACCACGTCGATGTCCTCAACCGCGCGCTGCAACGCCTCGTCGTCGTTCACGTCGGCGACGATCGTTCGGTCTTCCGCACCGGGCACAGGTTTCAGATCGAGATACCGGCAGGTGTGCTCGGCTTCCAGCGCCGGCCGGACGATCCCGCCCAGGTGCCCGGCGCCGCCGATCAACAGCAGACGCATCAAACCACTCCTCTCACCATCCCCGGCGTGAGCGAACCATTTTAGCGAAACCGCCCCACCCCGCGCGCCGCCGCCGCCCCACCCCGAAAGCCCACGGTCTCCCGACCGTGGGCTTCTTCACGCACCCAACAAAACCCTCTCCCCCCGGGAGAGGGTGCCGAGCAGGCAAAG
>JBMCXL010000308.1:0-4153 GCA_048621015.1 Phycisphaeraceae bacterium | reverse complement strand
TCCGCCGCGCAGCCCGTCGTGTCGACTGCCTCGGATCAACCGTCACACCCTCTCAACCCCCCTCCCTTGAGGGAGGGGCCAGGGGAGGGTGAAGCGCCCGCCAACCATGAGCGCTGATGCGCGTGAGGATGACGCAAGGTTCACGTGCGCCCACCCTCCCCCTGCCCCTCCCTCAAAGGGAGGGGGATTGGGAATGACTTCCATGCCGCGCACGACCGGCGCAAAGAAAAAGCCGCCGCGGTGTCCGCGGCGGCCCTTGATCGCTTGGTCGCTCGGTCCCTTTCCCACTCACCGCCACGCGAAGTGGGCGAACGCCTTGTTCGCATCCGCCATGCGGTGGGTCTGGTCGCGGGTCTGCACGGCCCGGCCCTCGTTGTGCGAGGCGTCGTACAGTTCGCGTGCCAGTCGCAGGGCCATGGGCTTGCCCTTCTCGCCGCGCGCCGACTGGATGATCCAGCGGAACGCCAGGCTCTGCTGGCGCTTGCGGTTGACCTGCATCGGCACCTGGTAGTTGGCGCCGCCGACGCGCTTGGAGCGCACCTCGACGTCCGGCCGCACGTTCTCGATCGCCTTGTGAAAGACCTCGATGGCCGAGGGGTTGCCCTCGGTGCGCTGCTCGATCTCGTCGAGCGCGGTGTAGACGATGCGCTGGGCGACGGTCTTCTTGCCGTCGCGCATGATGCAGTTGATGAAACGGGCGAGCACCTTGTCGCCGTACTTGGGGTCGGGCTTGAGCTGCGCTTCCGCGTTGGTGATGCGACCGGCCATGTGGGTTTCGTCTCCTTCGGCTCATCTATCCCGCATGTCACGGGATCGTTTGTTCACCGCCGCGGATTACGTGAGCCGCGACGATTACTTGCCGTGTGGGTGTGAATATCGGTTAGCTCTTCTTGCCGCGCTTGACGCCGTACTTGGAGCGGCCCTGTCCGCGGCCGTCCACGCCGAGCGTGTCCAGCGCGCCGCGGACGACGTGGTAGCGCACGCCCGGCAGGTCGCGGACGCGGCCGCCGCGGACGAGCACGATGGAGTGCTCCTGGAGGTTGTGCCCCTCGCCGGGGATGTAGGCGGTCACCTCGCGGCCGTTGCTCAGCCGCACACGCGCGACCTTTCGCAGCGCGGAGTTCGGCTTCTTCGGCGTCACGGTCTTCACCTGGAGACACACGCCGCGCTTCTGCGGCGACTGCTCCAGATCGCGCACCTTGCTCTTGGCCTTGGGCGTCTTCCGCGGGTTGCGGACCAGTTGGTTGATCGTCGGCATCGGATTCCTCGGGATTGCTCGTTATCAGGCTGCTCGAAGCCCCATAGTATAGCCGGCCCCACACTGAACTTGCAACCCGCCAAACCCTCTCCCCCCGGGAGAGGGTGCCGAGCAGAGAATGCTCATTCGCGTGTGAACGTCCAACGAGGCGGGTGAGGGGATCACCATCGGCTGGGCGTCACCCTTGTGAAGCAGGGCAGGCGCCAGGTCGCCGCCAGTCCCCTCACCCCAGCCCTCTCCCAGAGGGAGAGGGAGCCGGAGTCGGCTGCGTCGTCGCCTCGCCGCCCACCGTCGCCGCCAGCACCGCCTCCAGCCGATCCACGTGCCGCGCCATCGAGAGCTGCTCGGCCAGCCCCGCCGTCGCCGCCCGGCAGCGCTCCCGCTCGGCCGGGTCCATCAACTCCGCCATCGCCTCGGCCAGGGCCGCAATGTCCGCCGGGTCGCCGATCACCCGGCCGCGCGGCTGGCCGCCGCCTTCCGGCTGAATCTGGTCGCTCGCCCCGTTGAACACCGTGCTGATCGCCGGCGTGCCCATCATCAGCGACTCGATCACCACCTTGCTCGCCGGGTCATAGAACGTGGGCAGCACCGTCACGTCCGCCGCCGCGTACAGGGCCGGCATCCGCTGGGTCGGCCCCACAAACCGCACGTGCCCGCTCAACCCGGCGTCCGCCACCGCCCGATGCTGGGGATACTCGATCGCCCCGGCCAGCAGCACGACCAGCTCGCGCTCCTCGTCCGCCAACCGGCGCGTCGCGGCCAGCAACGGCTCGAAGCCCTTGCGGCGCGGGTCCATCGCCGCGAACAGGAACACCGTCGCCCCTTCCGGAATCGCGAACCCCTCGCGCAGCCGACGCCGCACCTGCTCGCGCTCCTCGCCCGCCAGGTTCGGCATCGCCGCGGCATTCGGAATCAGCTCGACCCGCTCGCTGGGCAACGCGTAATCGCGCTGAAGCTGCTCGGCCATGTACCGGCTGATCGCCACCACGCGCTGCACCATCGGGCTCGCCATCGTCCGCCGCTCCATCGCCCGCATCGCCTGCTGCTTGGCATTCAACGCCAAGGCGATCCGCTTGACCGCCCGCCCCGCCGACGACCCGCGCCACGCGATGCTGCGCCGGTGCAGCTCGCCGATCACCCCCGCGCGCGGCTGCACCACCGCCGCGGGCACCACCGGCGTCACGGACAGGCTCGTGTCGAATCCCCCCGCCGCCAGTGCGCGCATCGCCCGCTGACGGAACTGCGCCAGCTTCAACGCACCGTGCAGGTGTCCCCGGCCGATCGGCTGTAGCTCGACCGCGCCCGGCTCGACCGAGTCGGGGATGCAGCCGGCGATGACCGTGACGTGGTGACCGCGCCGCGCCAGTTCCTCGGCGATCTGGGCGGTGGAGCGCTCGGCGCCGCCGCCGGCGGGGTCGTAGCGCTCGATGACCAGGGCGATGCGCATCGGGTTGTGCGTGGAAGGCGAATCGTTCACACCGGGGCCTCGCGCGGCGGCAGCAGCTCGGCCGCCTGCTCGAACACCATATCCGGTGGGAGCCAGTTCATACAGCGATGGTCGAGCGGACATTTTTTGAGCTGGCACGGCCCGCACTCGACGTCGAGCATGACCTGGCGCTCGCGGGCGAAGCCGATCTCGGTCCATTTCGGATCGGTGGGGCCGAACACGGTGACGACGGGGGTGTCCAGCGCGGCGGCGATGTGGCGCGGGCCGGTGTCGTTGGTGATCATGAGACTGGCGCGGCGGACAATGGACTTGAGCAGGCGTAGTTGGAGACCGTGGGCGGGCAGGTCGAGGATGGGCGCTTTGGCCGCGGCGATGAGTTGGTCGAGGATGGGCCGCTCCTTGGGCGCGCCGCTGACGGCGACGGTGGCGTTCCACTCGCGGTGGGCGCGGTCGGCGACGGCGGCGAAGCGCGCGGGCGGCCACATCTTGGCGTCGCCGTAGTTGGCGCCGGGGTTGAGCAGCAGCAGCGGGTTGTCGCTTTCGCCGGACCAGCCGGCGCGGGCGAGCAGCGCGTCGGCGTCGGCGTCGTCGGCGGGTCGGGTGAAAAGCTGCATCCGCGGGTCGATGCGCGTCGCGCCGAGGTAGCGCGCCAGGCCGAGGTAGTACTCGCGCGTGGGCACCTTCACGTAGCGGCCGCCGGCGCGCTGCGGCAGCAGGCGGTCGGTCAGCAGCAGGCCGCGGCCGTCACGGTCGTAGCCGATGCGCCGCGGGATGCCCGCCAGGCGCACGAGCAGCGCCGCGCGGAAGCTGTTGGGCAGCAGCACCGCCGCGTCGAATCGGCCGCGCCGCAGGCGCTGCACGAGGCGGCGCAGGGTGTGGCGTCGATCACCGCCGCCGAGCTTGTGCGTGACGATGCGGTCCATCCACGGGTTCGGCGCCACGATCGCGCGCAGCGGCCGGCCGACCAGGACCGTGATGTGCGCTTCGGGAAACCGCTCGCGCAACGCGCGCAGCGTCGGCATCGCCATCACGCAATCACCAAGCCAGGTCGGGTAGACGACCAGCAGGCGGTGGATGGGTTGAGTCGGCGCGGCGGTTGACATGCGCGATCACGAATCCTGTTCAGCGTGCGGGGTGAAAGCTCACTGTCTTTTGAGGGTAAACAAAACCTATTCCACGGCGGGCCTTCGGCCCGCACGCTAAACAGCGGACAGCGTTACCTGCGAAACAGCAGCGTGCTGATCGTCGCGCCCTGGAAGATCACCGCCGCGCCCATCCAGCGCAGGAACAGGTCCAACTCGCCTGCGCCCATCCACAGCGCGCCGACCAGGCAAACCGCCGTCACGCTCTGGAGCACGATCGCGATCGTCTTGGCGTAATCGAAATCGTCCGGCTGCGTGCCGCGCTGGTGGCGCAGCTCCTGGAGAATCAGCCGCAAAGTGCGCTGC
>JBMCXL010000307.1:0-4161 GCA_048621015.1 Phycisphaeraceae bacterium | reverse complement strand
CCCCGAATTCATGCGGCAGCTTGATCGCATCGACGTGATGAGTCGCAAGATCCTGCGCGGGCGGATGCAGGGGGAGCGGCGCAGCAAGAAGAAGGGCCAGTCCGTCGAGTTCGCCGACTATCGCAACTACGTCGTCGGCGACGACCTGCGCTTCATCGACTGGAACCTTTATGCGCGCCTCGACAAGCTGTTCCTGCGCCTGTTCATGGAAGAAGAAGACCTGTCCGTGAGCGTGGCGATCGACACGACCGCCTCGATGGACTGGGGCGAGCCGAACAAGCTGACGTTCGCCAAGCAGCTCGCCGCGGCGCTGGGGTACATGGGCCTGGTCCACTACAACCGCGTGAACCTCTACGGCTTCACCGACACGATCACCGGGCAGATGACCGGCCTGCGCGGGCGCCGGCCGATCCCGCGCATGCTCGAGTTCCTGCGCCAACAGCAGCCGCCGGACACCACCGACCCGCACCCCGGCAACCTGCTCAACGTCGCGAAGCGCATCGCGCTCGTGCAGCGTCAACCGGGCGTGGTGATTCTCCTGAGCGACTTCTTCGACAAGGGGGAGTTGAGCGATGCGCTGCGCTATCTCAGCGACGACCGGCACGACGTCTACGCCATCCAGGTGCTCGCCCCGCAGGAGGTCGACCCCACGCGCGGCGAGATCGTCGGTGACCTGCGCCTGCGCGACAAGGAAGACGGCGACGTCGCGGAGGTCTCCATCACCCCCGCGCTGCTGAAGCGCTACAAGGCGAACCTGCAGGCATACTGCAACCACGTGCGCGACCAGTGCCTTCGTCGGGGGATCGCGTACATGGTCAGCGAGACGGACGTGCCGCTGGAGGACGTGGTGCTGAAATACCTTCGCCGGCGCGGTCTGGTGGGCTGACGGATCGGCGTGGCCGAACGCCACCAAGCACGTCGGCTGGAATTCATGATTTGGCGTTCAGGAACGCAAACGGGAATGGGCGAGCCATGACGCAGTGCCTACAACTCCAACGAGGCTGGGACTCACGTCCATTGGAGAAGGGGCCTGCCATGAAGATCCCGATGCATTTTCTGTATTGTTATGCCTACGTCGCGGCGACGGTCGGCTGGGTGATGCTCTCGGCGCCGTTCTACTCGCCGGCCCGGTCGCTGGTGCGCCGCATGGCCGCGGCGACGGGCTGGCACGGCCCGGCGACCGCCCTGCCCCAGCAGACGCTGGCCGCGCTGACGCCGCGCACCGAGTCGGTGCGCGTGGACAACTCGATCGATCACGAGTTCAACACCTCGTTCTACGAGCTGTTCGTACTGAGCCAGCTCGTGGCCGACCGCAAGCCGGCGCGGGTGTTCGAGTTCGGCACGTTCAACGGGCGCACGACGCTGCACCTGGCGATCAACACCCCGCCCGAGACGCGCATCACCACGATCGACCTGCCCGAATCGGAAAGTCCGTTCGAGGACCATGCGATCGTGGGCTCGTGCTATCGCGGCACGGACTACGCCGACCGCATCGAACAGCTTTACGCGAACACGCGCCGCTGCGATCTGTCGGCCTACTTCGGCCAGATGAACTTCATCTTCATCGACGCCAGCCACGAATACGACGACGTGCTGAACGACACCGACCTGGCGCTGCGCCTCGCCTGCCCGGACGACTGCATGATCGTCTGGCACGACTACTCCCAATGGCCGGGCGTGCAGCAGGCGCTGGAGCAATACTTCGTCACCGGCGGCGTCTACGCCAACCTCCAGCACATCCGCGGCACGACAATGGCGGTGCTGGAGATGAACGCTTCAACCCACCAACCAACATCCCATGCAGCCAACGCGTCAACACCCTCTCCCCTCGGGAGAGGGCCGGGGTGAGGGGATCAACAGCCACCACAGAATCAACGACACGCATGCAACGCCAAAACACCAACTCACCCAAACCGCCCGATGCACAATCCACCGACACCGCGCGCAAGCTGCGCCGTGATACGACGTACCCCGAGCGCCTCCTCTGGAGCCGACTGCGCGGCGGCCGACTCTGTGGCTACAAGTTCCGCCGACAGCATCCAATCGGCGGATACGTGGCCGACTTCTGCTGCGAGCAGGCAAAACTGGTCATCGAAGTCGACGGGATGACGCACGTGAATGTCGGCGACAAGGATGTGCGGCGAACAGAAGCGCTGGAGAAGCAGGGGTATCATGTATTGCGCGTGACCAATGATGAGGTGCTGCGCGACGTGGACACGGTGGCGGAGGGGATTCTGCTGCGCGTGCGGCAGCTCTGTGGTAATTCGCAGATCCCCTCACCCCAACCCTCTCCCGAAGGGAGAGGGGGCGAGGGCGTTCGGTGAGGCGCAGGTGAAACGAAAGCGAAACCGCTTATGGGCTTTTTAACCCCCTGGACCGCGTTGATCGCCGCTGCCATCACCATCCCCGCGCTGGTGTCGCTGTACTTTCTCAAGCTGCGCCGGCGGCAGGTTGAGTTTCCCTCGACGCTGCTGTGGAAGAAGGCGATCCACGATCTGCAGGTGAACGCGCCGTTCCAGCGGCTGCGGCGGAACCTGCTGCTGCTGCTGCAACTGCTCATCCTCGCGGCGCTGCTGATCGCGATGGCGCGGCCGACGATGCAGACCACCGCCGACCCCGGCCGGCGCATCGCGATCGTGATCGACCACTCCGCTTCCATGAACAGCACCGACGGCGCGCCCACGCGACTCGACCAGGCGAAAGAGGCGGCGCTGCGCCTCATCGACGACCTCGGCTCGCCCGACACCAACGACGAAGGCGCCGGCGCGGCGATGGTGGTCAGCTTCGCCGAGCGGGCGCGCGTCGTGCAGCAGTTCACCGGCGACCTCGCCCGGCTGCGCGCCGCGGTGCGGTCCATCGAGCCGACCGATCAGCGCGGCCAACTGGAGCCGGCGCTGCAACTGCTCGAGCCGTTCGCGCTTCAGGCGGCCGAGTCCGACAGCAGCGACGCGCTGGCGGTGAAGGTGCTCAGCGACGGGCGCGTGCACACCACCGGTGAGAGCGGCCTCGCGCTGCGCGGCGCGGAGCTGGACTACATCCGCCTCGGCAGCGAAGACGCGGCGCAGGTGGACAACGTCGGCATCGTCTCCTTCTCCGCCCGGCGCGACTTCGAGCGACCGGAGCGCGTGCAGGTGTTCGCGCGCCTCGCGAACGCGGGCGCATCCGAGGTGCAGACGAACGTATCGCTGGAACTGGACGGCCGCGTGCGGCGCGTGCGGTCGGTGAGCGTGCCGGCGGCACAGGTGGCGAACCCGGATCGGCCCGACGGCGAGCCGGCGCAGACCGAGCCGGGCGCGCGGTCGGTGCAGTTCGACTTCATCCTGCCGAGCTCCGCGATGGTGACGCTGCGCCACGATCAAGACGACATGCTCGAAGCGGACAACGCGGCGCACCTGATGCTCGCGCCGGCGCGCCGGCTGCGCGTGCTGCTGGTGACCGAGAGCAACGCGTTTCTGGATCGCGTGATCCGCAGCGTGGGCGTGCGCCAACTCGTGCAGATGCACCCGGACAAGTACGCCGACCAGGACCCCGAGCGCTTGCGGCGCGGCGGATGGGACGACGACCGCGGCGCGAGCAGCGCGGAGCAGGGTTTCGATGTGATCGTGTTCGACGGCTATTCACCGGAGGAGGTGCCAGCGGTGGACAGCCTTTATTTCAAGGCCGCGCCGCCGATTGAAGGGTTGGCGCTGCGCGCCCCGCGCGAGGGTGAGCCGACCGCGCAGGTGCTGCTGGACTGGCGGCGCGATCATCCGCTGCTGCGTTACGTGGTGCTGGACAACGTGATTCTGAACGAGCCCGGTCGCGTGGCGTTGCCGAGCGAGGGGACGGTGCTGGCCACGTCGCAGACCGGGCCGGTGATGGCGACGGTGCAGCGCGGCGGCGTGCGGCACATCGTGACCAGCTTCGACGTGCTGAACACGAACTGGCCGATGCAGGTCAGCTTCCCCGTGTTCGTGAGCAACGTGGTGCAGGTGCTCGGCCTCGGCGCGCTGGCGGACGAGGCGGGCATCGCGTTTCATGCGGGGCAGGTGGCGTCGGTGCCGGGCGCGCGCGAGGGTGAAACGCGGGTGTACGACGGGCCGAAGCGCATCAGCGCGACGGTGGCAAGTGGCGAGGCGGTGCTGCCGCGCTTCGAGCGCGTGGGGGTGTATCGCGCGGAGT
>JBMCXL010000306.1:0-4161 GCA_048621015.1 Phycisphaeraceae bacterium | reverse complement strand
AGCTGCGCCTCGACGCCATCGAGCACATGGACGAGCAGATCAACGACTGGCTCGAACAGCATCCCGAATACGAGGTCAAGTTCACCACCGTCGCCACCGGCCCGCTCAAGGGCAAGCTCACCGAAGACGCCTTGTTCCTCAGCGTCTGGGTGTAAAACCCAACCGCCGCCACCGCGCCCCCGTTGGTGACGGGCTGTTTCAGTATTCTGCTTGACAGCCCACAGAAGCAACCGAGAATAAGCACGCGTTTGGCCGCCGCACTGCGGGTGTAGCTCAGCGGTAGAGCGCTACCCTCCCAAGGTAGATGTCGAGGGTTCGAATCCCTTCACCCGCTTTTCGCGATTGTCCAGCGGCGCTCGAATGTCCGAAGCGCCGACGCCCCCAAGCCGGTCCTGAGCGAAGCGAAGGTCCGAATCTCCGCGAATCGCGCACCAGCACTCCGCGCCATCCCTACGCCTTCCCGCGCCTTGGTCACGTTTGAACCGGCTACAATCGCAGTGCGACCAATGGAAGCGGATTCTGCCATGACGCATTCGACCACCCTCCCGCCGACCGACACCGGCCTGCGCGAGCCGCTGCCGGAGATCGACCTGCGCCAGCTCCTGCGCCTCACCGACGACACCGGCATCTTCCAGCACGCCACGCATCTGCTGCCCGATCCCAGCCACGGCTACTGCACCGACGACAACGCCCGCGCCCTGATCGCCGCGGTGCTCCACGCCGAACTGCGCGGCTATGACGAGCACACCGTGCCGCTGCAACGCTACCTCGCCTTTGTCGCTTACGCGTTCAATCCCGACAACGGCCGCTTCCGCAACTTCATGAGCTACGACCGGCGCTGGCTCGAGGAAGCCGGCAGCGAAGACAGCCACGGGCGCGCGCTGTGGGCGCTGGGCGTGACCGTGCAGCGCACCCCCGATACACCGGTGCGCGACTTCGCCGACCAGCTCCTGCACAAGGGCCTGTCCGCGGTGCGCGCGCAGTTGAACCATCTCCGCCCGTGGGCCTTTGCGCTGCTCGGACTCAACGCCTATCTTCAGGCCAGGGATGACGACCATGTGCGCGCCCTGCGCGACGACCTGGCCGAGAAGCTCTACCAGCAGTGGCGCGCGCACGCCAGCGACGACTGGCCGTGGTGGGAGGACATCCTCACCTGGGGCAACGCGCGCCTGCCGCACGCGATGTTGCTGGCCGGCCAGGGCATGGGCCATCGCGGGATGATCGACGCGGCGCTGCGCGCCTTGCAGTGGTGTCTCGACATTCAGACCGCGCCGGACGGGCACCTGTCCATCATCGGCAACGACGGCTGGTACGTGCGCGGCGGCAAAAAGGCGCAGTTCGATCAGCAACCGCTGGAAGCCTACGCCTTCGTCGACGCCTGCATCGCCGCGGCCGAGATCACCGATGATCCACAGTGGGCCCAGCACGCCTGGCGCTGCTTTGAATGGTTCCGCGGCCGCAACGACGTCGGCGCGCCGCTCTACCACGACGAAACCGGCGGATGCCAGGACGGCCTCAGCGCCCACGGCCCCAATCAGAACCAGGGCGCCGAATCATCGCTGGCGTACCTGCTCAGTGTGCTCGCGCTGCATCACTACCACGAACGCCGTGCCGGACGCGTCACCGTGACCGGGCCGCAGACCCTCGGCCTGGCCGTCATCGGCGCCAGCCGCTTCGCGCGCTCCTGTCTCGAAGTGTACGCCGGCATCGACGACCTCAAGCCCCTCGCCGTCTGGAACCGCACCACCAGCCGCGCCGAGGCGATGGGCGAAGCATTCGGCATCAAGGCCTACGCGCAGTTGCACGACATGCTCAACGACCCGGCCGTGCACATCGTCCACGTCGCGACCGCGCCCGCCCTGCACGCCGAGCACGCCACCGCCGCCCTGCATGCCGGCAAGCACGTGCTCTGTGAAAAGCCGATCGCCACCACGCTCGTCGACGCCCAGCACATGATCCAGGCCGCCACCGAACGCGACCGTCGCCTCGCGATCAACCACATGATGCGCTACGGCCCGATGTATGAGCCCGTGCGCCAACTCATCCAGCGCAACGTGCTCGGCATGCCCCTGCGCGGCATGTGCGTCAACCGCGCCGGCGATGCGAGCCTGCCATCCGACCACTGGTTCTGGGACGAGACCGTCAGCGGCGGCATCTTCATCGAGCATGGTGTCCACTTTTTCGACCTGGCCCACGGCTGGCTCGGCGACGGACGCGTGATTGACGCCTGGCAGCTCTATCGCCCGCAGACCTCGCTGATCGATCAGGTCGGCTGCGACGTGCTTTACCAGCCGCAAACCACCGTCAACTTCTACCACGGCTTTCACCAACCAAGCGCCTTCGACGAGCAGGACCTGCGCCTCATCTTTGAGCGCGGCGAGCTGCGCCTGCGCGGCTGGATCGCGCGCGAGCTGAGCCTCCACGCCGTTCTCACCGAGGCGCAGCTCGCCGAGTTGCAGGAGTTGCTGCCCGAAGCGGAGATCGAAACGCTCCAGCAGTTCACCGGCGATCAGCGCCGCCTGCGCTCCCGCGACCGCGACCAGACGGTCGACCGCGAGGTGCGCGCCCGCTGGTGCATCGCCGGCGATCGTCAGCAGCTCTATCCTGAGGCGCTGCGAGGCTTGATGGAAGACATGATCGCCTCGGTCCGCGATCCGCGCCACCGCATGCGCGCCACCGTGGAGGAAAGCCGCGCCGCCCTTGAAACCGCGCTGCGCGCCACGCGCCTCGCCAAAGGAGCGCCTGCGTGATGTCCGCCGCCTCCGCCACCGACGCGGTCGGCTACGCCCTGATCGGCGGCGGACGGTTCGGCTTGTTCGCCTGTCAGCAGCACCGGTCGTTGAAGGAAGTGCGGCTCCGCGCCGTGGCCGACATCGATCCGCACGCCGCGCGGCGCACGGCCGCGTCGCTCGGCGTCGAGGCGGCCGGCACGGTCGACGACGTGCTCGCGCGCGACGATGTGCAACTGGTCTACATCGCCGCGCCGCCCTGGACGCATCGCGAGCTGACGGAAAAAGCGCTCAACGCCGGCAAGCACGTGCTCTGCGAAAAGCCGCTGGCGGTGACGCTCGAAGAGGCGCGCGCCATGATCGAGCTGGCGCAACAGCGCGGCCGACTGCTCGTGGCGAACCTGCTCATGCGCTACAACCCGCTCTGCGAAGCGGTGAGGCAGCTCATCGACCAGCGCTCCTTCGGCGAACCGCTGCACGGCTTCTTCGAGAATTACGCCAAGGACGAGATCCTCCCGCCCGACCACTGGTTCTGGGACCCGCAAAAGAGCGGCGGCATTTTCGTCGAGCACGGCGTACACTTTTTCGACCTGTTCCAGTGGTGGCTGGGCGAGGCGCAGCTCGAATCGGCGCAGGCCGTGCGCCGGCCGGGCGCCGAATTCATCGAGCAGGTGCAGGCCACGTGGCGCTACGAAACTGGCGCGCTGGTCAACTTCTACCACGGCTTCACGCAGGCCGAGCGCATGGATCGGCAGGAGATGCGCCTGCTGTTCGAGCGCGGCACGGTGCAGCTTTTCGAATGGGTGCCGACGATGGTCGAAGTGGACGCACTGCTGGACGATCATGCGCTGGCGGCGCTTCAGGAGCTGCTGCCGCACGCGGTGGTCGAGCCGGTCGCTTCCTACCGCGGCGAGGAGCGGCGCGTCACCAGCCGGCACAAGACCTACCAGGTCGACGGTCGCTACCGCATCCGCGCCGACAGCGGCATGAGCAAGGACGAGCTTTACGGCCACGTCGTGCGCGGGCTGCTCGCCGACCAGGTCGCCGCGCTGCGCGACCCGGCGCACGTTCGCCGCGTCACCGAGCGCAACGGCTACGACGCGCTCGCCCAGGCCGTGCAAGCCCAGCGCCTCGCCGAGGCGAACGTCCAATAATATAGCGCCCCAACAGCGATCCGGATCTTCGCTGCGCTCAGAACCGGCTTCGACCATGCGCGCTTCACTGCTTGAAGCCGGTCCTGAGCGCAGCGAAGGTCCGGATGAATTGCCCAACCCCCGCTCAAGTCGTCCCTCTGTAACGACGATGACGCATGCAAGGGTTATGCGGATCGCCCGGCCGGCGCCGCGTGCTCTGCCAGGAGGGCCGAACCATGACACGTCCGCGCATCACCGTCATCACGCCCAACCTCGACAACGCGCGCTACCTCGAGCGC
>JBMCXL010000305.1:0-4170 GCA_048621015.1 Phycisphaeraceae bacterium | reverse complement strand
GACTACGCCGACCGGCAGATCAGCCAGCTCTCCGGCGGCCAGCAGCAGCGCGTCTTCCTGGCGCGCGCCTTGGCGCAGGAAGCGCAGCTCTATTTCATGGACGAGCCGTTCGCCGGCGTCGACGCGGCGACGGAGCGCGCGATCATCCGGATCCTTCAGGACCTGCGCGACGCGGGGCGCACCGTCATCTGCGTGCATCACGACCTGCAAACCGTGCCCCAATACTTCGACTGGCTCGTGATGCTGAACATGCGCATCGTCGCGATGGGGCCGGTCGACGAGGTGTTCACCGAAGAGAACCTGCACAAGACCTACGGCGGCCGCCTGACCCTGCTCAGCGAAGCGGCCGAGGCGCTGTCACGCCGCAAGGCGGGTGAACGATGAGCTGTGACGATGCCATCATTACTTGAATTGGCAATTGGCAATTGGCAATCGGCAATGTTGATTGCCGCCACGCCCACGCTCGACTGGCCCAGCGCCGACCAATGGGCGCGCGTCCTGCTGCTGCGCGACTACAACACGCGCGTCGTCGTGCTCGGCGTGATGATGTTCGCCATCGCCGCCGGCCTGATCGGCACGTTCATGCTCCTGCGCCGCCGCGCGCTGCTGTCCGACGCGGTCAGTCATGCCACCCTGCCCGGCATCGCGCTGGCGTTCATCATCATGGTCATGCTCGGCGGCAGCGGAAAGTCGTTGTCCGGCCTGCTCATCGGCGCGGGGATCTTCGGCGGCATCGGCATGATCGCCGTCATGCTCATCCGCGGCGCCACACGCCTGAAAGACGACGTGGCACTGGGCATCGTGCTCAGCGTCACCTTCGGCCTCGGCGCCGCGCTCATCAAGCTCTGCACCGAAATGCCCGGCGCCAGCGCCGCCGGCCTCGATCGGTTCATCTACGGCTCGGCCGCGACGATGCTCTATCGCGACGCGGTCACCATGCTCGTCGCCGCGGCGGTGGTCGCCATCGCCTGCGCGCTGCTCTACAAGGAGTTCGCGCTGGTCTGCTTCGACCAGGAGTACGCCGGCGCGCAGGGCTGGCCCGTGGCGCGCATCGACATCACCATGATGGGCTTGACCGTGGCCGTGACTACCATCGGTTTGCAGGCGGTGGGGTTGGTGCTGGTCGTGGCGATGCTGATCATCCCGCCCGCGGCGGCGCGCTTCTGGACCGATCGCCTCCTTTACATGACCATCGGCTCGGCGGTGATCGGCATGGTCAGCGGCTATCTCGGCGCGATCGTCAGCGGCCTGGTGCGCCACGTGCCGACCGGACCGGTGATCGTGGTCGTCGCGGCGGGCGTATTCCTGGTCAGCATGATGTTCGGCGTGCGCCGCGGGCTGATCGTGCGCCTCGTCGAGCATCTGCGCCTGACCCGGCGCGTGGCCATGCAGCACCTGCTGCGCGCGGCCTACGAGCAGATCGAAGCGCACGGCGCCGACAACGGCCGCTTCAGCACGAAAGAGCTGCAATCGCGTCGCTCGTGGCCGCCGCGCCAGTTGCACCGCCTGCTCGCGACCGCGCGCCGGTGCGGCTGGATCGAGCCGGTGGATGCCGACCAGTGGCGGTTCACCGACGCCGGCCGCGCCGAAGCGGAGAAGGTCGTGCGCAATCACCGGTTGTGGGAGCTGTACCTGATCACACACGCCGAGATCGCGCCGAGCCACGTCGACCGCGATGCCGACGCCATCGAGCACGTCCTCGGCGCCGCGATGGTGGAGAAGCTCGAAGACATGCTGGAATCGCAAGCCGGCGAACGCGGCCGCGTGCCACCGAGTCCGCACGCGATTTAAGTTTCAGGTTCCAGATTCACCGGCGGCTTCGCCGTCGTCTCCGCAAACGCGAAACCTGGAACCTGAAACCTGGAACTGTTCATGATTTGGACTTCCCTCGACACCTGGATTGTGATCACCGGCTTCCTCGCCGCCGCGGCGTGCGCGCTGCCGGGGTGTTACCTCGTGCTGCGCCGGATGAGCCTGATGGGCGATGCGATCAGCCACGCCGTGCTGCCGGGGTTGGCGATCGCGTTTCTGCTGACCGGCTCGCGCGCGAGCCTGCCGATGTTCATCGGCGCGGCGATCGTCGGCATGCTCACCGCCGTGCTTACCCAGGCAATCGAGCGGCTGGGAAAGGTCGAGGCCACCGCGGCGCTGGGTATCGTGTTCACCACGCTGTTCGCCATCGGGCTCATTCTCATTCGCTTCGGCGCCGACCAGGTCGATCTCGATCCGGACTGCGTGCTTTACGGCGCGATCGAGATGACGCCGGGCTATACGATCAACCTGTTCGGCTGGTGGGTGCCGCAGGCGGCGGTGGTCAACGGCGCGATGCTGCTGATCAACGCCGGCTTCATCGCGCTGTTCTACAAAGAGCTGAAGATCAGCTCGTTCGATCCGCAGCTCGCCACGACGGTCGGCATCAACGCGCAGGTGATGCACTACGCACTGATGGGCCTGGTCGCGGCGACGGTGGTCGCGGCGTTCGAAAGCGTGGGCGCGATTCTGGTGATCGCGATGCTCATCGTGCCGGGCGCGGTGGCGCACCTGCTGACGGATCGGCTGTCGGTGATGCTCGGCATCGCCCTGCTCGTTGCGGCGATCAGCGCGGTGGGCGGGCACCTCGGCGCGATCATGGTGCCGCCGATGATCGGCTTCGCGGACACGAGCACCACGACGGCGGGAATGATGACGGTCGTGGCGGGCGTGGTGTTCGTGATCGCCATGCTCGGCGGACCGCGCTACGGTGTGATCAGCAAGGCGGTGGGGCACGCGGCCCTGGCGCTGCGCATCGCGCGGGAGGACGTGCTGGCGTTGATGTACCGGTTGGAGGAGCAGCAGACGGGCGCGGCGGTCGCGCTCGAGCCGCGCCGACTGCGTGAGGCGGCGCACCTCGGTCCCGTGGCCGCGCGCGTGATGTTCTGGACGCTCTCGGCGCGCGGCTGGATCGAGCGCCGCGATCACACGGTCGGCCTCACCGACGCCGGCCGGGCCGCCGCGCGCCAGCTCGTGCGCAGCCACCGGCTCTGGGAGACGTACCTCGACCGCTTCGCCGCCCTGCCGATCGGCCACACGCACCTGTCCGCCGAGCGCCTCGAGCACGCGACGGACCCGAAGCTCCAGCGCGCCCTGGCCGAGCGCACCGGCACGCCGGAGACTGATCCGCAGGGCAAGCGCATCCCGCCGCACGGCGGGAACGAGAAGGACTCACCATGAATCAGCACGACGCCTCGCCGCAACCGCGACACCCTTCGCCCGGCATCGCGTACCTGCTCTGGCTGCTCTGCTTCGTCGGCGTCTTCGGCATCCACCGCTTCTACACCGGGCGCTGGATCACCGGCCTGATCTGGCTGTTCACCTTCGGCCTGCTGCTGATCGGGCAGATCGTGGATCTGCTGCTCATTCCCGCTCAGTGCCGTGACCCGAAGTGGTAGCACCTGCGCCGACGGCGGATGCGCAAGGTTTATCATCGCGGAGCCGCCGGAGAACTTTCATGTCGCAAGCCGATCCGACGCGCCGTTTCAGTGATCGCGTGGCGGACTACGTGCGCTATCGGCCGGGTTATCCGCGCGAAGCGGTCGATGCAGTGGTGATGTTGTGCAACCTGCAACCGGGAGATGTGGTCGCGGACATCGGCGCCGGAACGGGCATACTGACGGCCCTGCTGCTGGAGCGCGGGCTGCGCGTGGCGGCGGTGGAGCCGAACGAGGCAATGCGCGCAGCCATGGAGCAGCAACTCGCCGGCCGCGCCGGCTTCACGAGCCACGACGGCACGGCGGAGGCGACGACGCTCGCGGCTCACAGCGTCAAGGCCGTCGCCGCGGCGCAGGCGTTTCACTGGTTCGAGATGGATCGCGCGCGGCGCGAGTTTCAGCGCATCCTGGAGCCCGGCCGAGGTGTCGCGCTGCTCTGGAATGACCGCCGGGTCGACACCACGCCGTTCCTGCGCGACTACGAGCGGCTGCTGCAAACCTACGGCACCGATTACCGACAAGTCGACCACAAGCGCATCGACGAGGCGCAGCTTGCGGCGTTCTTCAGCCCCGGGCGCTGTGAGACGCGCCGGTTCGAGAACGAGCAGGTGTTCGGTTTCGCGGCGCTCAAAGGGCGACTGCTCTCTTCCTCCTACGCGCCCCCAGCGGGTCATCCCGCTCACAAGCCGATGCTGGCCGAGCT
>JBMCXL010000304.1:0-4178 GCA_048621015.1 Phycisphaeraceae bacterium | reverse complement strand
TGGAAGGCCGCACGCTGACGGTCAACGAGGCCAAGCCCCGTGAAGATCGTCGCGGCGGCGGCGGTGGCGGAGGAGGCGGAGGTGGTTTCCGCGGTCGCGGCGGCGGCGGCGGCGAGCGCTGGTAAGTTCGCCGATTCCCATTTGCCAAGCAATTCGCAGGAACCCCGCGAGCATCTCGCGGGGTTCTTTTTGTTTTGTATAGCCCGCCCCCGACGGGGGCGCGGTGCGTGTTCGAGCACCCGCCGCGCCCCCCGTTGGGGACGGGCTATGAAATGAATGGCGCGTGTCACGCCGTACATCGAGTCAGGCACGGCGCCGTCTTATCGGCGGCGGTCCGCTGACGAGGCTCCTGTCGACCATGATGCATCTCTGGCGGGTGGGAGTGAAGCCGCGGGGCGTGTCGGTCGATGTCCGGTGGGGCGGGTCCGCGGGTGCGGCCCGGCTGTGAACCGGCGCGGTGGGCCTGTCGCTGCGTGCGGTTCCGCGTTATTCTGTGTTGTCCCTTCAGTTTGGAGGAACTGGGCAAGACCGGGCAGGTGAGCGACGGATGCGGGGGCCGGCTCCGGCGGTCCGGTTCCGGGGGGCCAGTTCCGGGGGTTGCTCCGGGGGTGATGCGGGCGGTGCGGTCGCACGGCGGCATGGCCGTCGGCGGGATTCCCCGCGGTTCAAGGTGGAGGCAGTGTTGATGAACGTGAGGCTGGTGTCGATTGAGAACGACGGGATCGTGCGGCTGGCGGCCAACGGCGCGATGACGGCCAGCGAGATGGCCGGCGACGACAAGCATCCGCTGGCGGGCGTGATCGGCGAGAGCTGGTCGAGCAACCGCGTCGTGCTCGGGCTCAACGAGACCGAGTACGTCGATTCGACCGCCATCGGCTGGCTGCTGTCCTGCCAGAAGCAGTTCAACAACGACGGCGGCAAGTTCGCGCTGCACTCGATTCCCCCGAGCGTGCAGCAGATCTTCGACCTGCTCAAGGTCGACCGCGTCCTGAACCTGGCCAAGGACGAGAACGAAGCCCTTCAGATCGTGCGAGGAGAGTAGTCATGGCTGAGCAGCCGGCGGCCGCCGCCGCATCCGCGCCCAATACGCCGAAGATGCTCGACGTGGCGTCGATGGACGTCGCCACTGCGGTGCACACGCTGATCGATCACGCCGCGCGCATCGGCGCCAGCGATCTGTTCTTCCTCGCCAACGAGGACTACACCTCCATCCAGGTGCGCCACCTCGGCATCATGCGCCCCATCAGCATCGTCGGCGCCGACCAGGGCGTGCGCTTCGTCCAGCACGTCAAGGCCAATGCCGGCATGGATGTGGGCGAGCACCGCCGCCCGCTCGACGGACGCTGGATCTACGAGTCCGAGGACGGCACCGCCGTCGACCTGCGCATCAACGACATCCCCACGCTCTACGGCGAAGACCTGACCATGCGCCTGCTCTCGCGCGAGCAGGGCCTGCTCGCGCTCGACGACCTGGGCATGATCCCGCCGCAGCTCCAGGCTTTCCGCGGCATGCTCACCAGCCCCTCGGGCCTGATCCTCTGCACCGGGCCGACCGGTTCGGGCAAGACCGCCACGCTCTACGCCGCGCTGCGCCACCTCAACAACGGCCAGCGCAAGATCAACACCATCGAGGACCCCGTCGAGTTCTCCATCGACGGCATGCGCCAGAGCCAGATCAACACGCACATCGGCGTCGGCTTCGCGGACCTGCTGCGCAGCGTGCTGCGCCAGTCGCCGGACATCGTCATGATCGGCGAGATCCGCGACGCCGAGACGGCGCGCACGGCGGTGCGCGCCGCCAACAGCGGGCACCTGGTCTTCTCCACGCTCCACGCGCCCGTCGCCGCCGCCGCCATCCAGTCGATGCGCAGTCTCGGCGTGCCCGACCACTTCCTCGCCACCTCGCTGCGCGGCATCATCGCCCAGCGGTTGGTGCGCACGTTCTGCCCCGACTGCAAGCAGGAGTTCGACATCTCCCACGCGCCGGACACCTTCGACGAGGTGAGCCACCTGCTCGACGGCCAGGTCACGACCAAGCTCGCCGCCGCGCCGGGTTGTGCCAAGTGCGGCCAGAGCGGTTACGCCGGTCGGCTCGGCGTGTTCGAGGTGATGGACATCAACCGCGAGTTGCGCAACCTCATCGCCCACGGCCACCCCACCGAGGAAGTGCGCCGCAAGGCCGTCGCCAACGGCATGCTCGAGTTCCGGCAGGCCGCGCTGCTCCAGGTCGCTCGCGGCTACACCTCCGTCGAGGAAGTGTTCCGCGTCATCCCCTCCGAACACCTGCTGCTGGACGACGGCGTGACCACCGACGACCGGAAGGACGAGAAAAAAGAGGAGCCGGCACGCGAAGCGCCGGCCAAGTCCGCGCCCAAGTCCACGCCCAAGGCATCGTCGAAGAAAAAGACCAAAAAGAAAACCACGCGCTCGCGCTCCAGCGCCTCTTCCTAACCCCCCTCCCTTGAGGGAGGGGCAGGGGAGGGTGAAACGCCCACTCACCATGAGTGCTGATGCGCGTACGGATGGTACACGTGGCGGTGGTATGCGTGGCGATGACGCAAGGGATTCATGCTCTCACCCTCCCCCGACCCCTCCCTCAAGGGAGGGGGGTTGAGAGGGGCGCTCACACCGTCAACAGCGTGCGCACCTCGAAATAATCCTCGCGCGACAGCGTCTTGCCCATCGCGCCCGCCGCCTCCTCGATGTCCGAGACGCGCTTGATCCCCGTGATCGCGCAGTGAATTCCCGGGTGCATCAGCGTCGTCGCCAGCACGAGCTGCACCGTCGAGAGGTTGTAGCGCTCCGCGATCTCGCCCACCTGCTTCACGCGCTCGCAGATCGTCGCGAAGCGCTCGCCCTGGAAGTCCGCCTGGTTGCCGCGGAAGTCGTCGAACGTTTCCTTGCCGGTGTACTTGCCGGTGAGCAACCCCTTGTGCAGCGGGCTGAACACGAGCACGCCGATGTCGTTCGCGACGCAGTAGGGCAGCAGCTCATTTTCAATGCCACGGTTGATCAGCGAGTAGGGCGGCTGCTCGGTGTCGAAGCGCGCGCCGTGCGCCGCGGCCATGCGCAGCTGCTCGGGGTTCCAGTTGCTCGTGCCGTAGCAGCGGATCTTGCCCTGGCGCTGGAGACGGGTCAATGCCTCGACGATCTCCTGCGGATGCGCGAGGGGATCGAACGCGTGACACTGGTAGAGGTCGATGTAATCCATGTTGAGGCGCTTCAGGCTCGCCTCGCACGCTTCGATGATGTAGTCGCGCGAGAGGTCGGGATGGCGCCGGCCGTCCTCGTAGAAGTGCCAGTACACCTTCGTGGCGACGACGAGCTGATCGCGCGGCAGGTCTTTCAGCGCATCGCCCATGACCT
Organism: Phycisphaeraceae bacterium; assembly: GCA_048621015.1. Lineage (GTDB taxonomy): Bacteria > Planctomycetota > Phycisphaerae > Phycisphaerales > Phycisphaeraceae > JBMCXL01. The sequence continues at coordinate 812 of JBMCXL010000304.1, read as the reverse complement.
GCTCGGCAAGGCCGTCGCCGTACGCGTCGGCGGTGTCGTAGAAGTTGATGCCCAGCTCGAAGGCGCGCTGCATGGCGTGGGTGAGTGTTTCGTGATTCTGATCGCCCCAGAAGCGCGGCGAAAGCTGCCACGAGCCATAGCAGATCGGCGAGACTTCCAGGCCGCTGCGGCCGAGGGTGATGCGATGCGTCGTGCTGACCGTCTGTTCCGCTGTGGTCATGATTCACCTCCTGAGTGAGCGGTCATCCTACCGCGCCCTGCAACCTACGAAAAAACCACAAAAAAACGCCGGGGGTGCAAGCCCCCGACGCGGTGGTCGTCCTGGTGTTGGCAATGGTTACTTGCTTGCCTGGAGCGACGGGTTTGCATCGCCGCGGCGGCCGGCGACCTTGGTGATGTCGAGGTTGTCGAACACCTGCTTGCACGCTTCCCACTTGTTGAGCGCGTAGAAGTGCAAGCCGCGCACGTCGCTCGCCAGCAGCTCGCGGCACTGCTCGGTCGCCCATTCGACGCCGACCTTGAAGATCGCCTCATCATCGTCACCGCAGGCGTCGATCTTCTCGAGCAGCTCGATCGGATAGCGGGCGCCCAGCGCGAACTCGGGCAGCTTCTCGAACATCCCCTTCGAGGTGATCGGCATGATGCCGGCCACGATCGGCGCGTCGATCCCGATGCGCTCGCAGCGGGCGCGGAAGTCGAGGAAGTCGCGGTTGTCGAAGAAGAACTGCGTGCAGATGTAGTGCGCCCCGGCATCCACCTTCTGCTTCAGGTACTCCAGCTCGCGCACGCGCTGCGGCTCGGCGGGGTGGCCT
>JBMCXL010000303.1:0-4190 GCA_048621015.1 Phycisphaeraceae bacterium | reverse complement strand
CGCCGAAAGTCGCCTCCGCGGTGGTGCAACTCCAGCGGCGCGCCGAGCCGATGACCGATGATCCACACCGCCTCGCCGCGCTGGTGCAGCGCCTCTTCCAGCAGCGCCGCAAGCAGCTCGGCGCCATTCTGGGCCGGGATGTACCGCTGCCCGCCGACATCGAGCCGCGCCACCGCCCCGAGCAGCTCAGCGTGCCGCAACTGGCCGCCATCGCCCGTCAGCTCGGTTGAACGCCACCCCACCGCGTTCTAGAGTTAAGCACGTTAAGATGACGCCACGTGCCCGGCCCCCATCCGCTCAGGAGTGGTGATTGATGAAAACGCTGCTGGCCATCCCCGTCTACAACGAGGAAGCCTACGTCGACAAAGTGCTCACCGAGGTGCGCCGCTACGCCTCGGACATCCTCGTCATCGACGACGGCTCCACCGACAACACGCCCTCCCTGCTCGCGCAGCAACCGGTGGATGTGATCCGTCATGCCTACAACGGCGGGTATGGCCGCTCGATCCGCGACGCCTTCCGCTGGGCGCAGTGCTACGGCTACGACTGGCTGATCACGATGGACTGCGACGAGCAGCACGAGCCCGCGAGCCTGCCCGACTTTCACCGCGCCATTGAAGCCGACGACGCCGACGTCGTCTCCGGCAGCCGCTATCTCGGTGCGCGGGTCTGCGGCGACCCACCGCCCGCCGACCGGCGCGCGATCAACCAGCAGATCACGCAACTGCTCAACGAGCGCCTCGGCTTCAACCTCACCGACGCGTTCTGCGGCTTCAAGGCGTATCGCGTGGCCGCGCTCAAACCATTGGAACTGGACGAGGACGGCTACGCCATGCCGCTTCAGTTCTGGGTGCAGGCCGCGGCGCACGGACTGCGCGTCAAGGAAGTGCCGATCCGCCTGATCTACAACGACCCCACGCGCAGCTTCGGCGGCCCGCTCGACGACGCGGAGCGCCGCCTCGCGCACTACAAGCAGGTGTTCGAGCGCGAGTTCGTCAAGGTCGCCGATCGGTTCGCCCAGCCGTGCGCCTGCAGCAGCGCGCCGCGGCCCGACCGCGAGCCGTAACACCTTCCACGCCTCGACCGCCCCAAGCCGGTCCTGAGCGCAGCGAAGGTCCGGATCAATCGACCCGCCGCACGGGCGCCATCCGGAGCTTCGCTGCATTCAGGATCGGCCTATGCGGACGCTGGCGCTCGGCGAGATGCACACGTACCTCGATCCACCGCTGGAGACCTGGCGGCTCGCGCCGAACCGCGGCCTCGACCGCGCCGCGCTCGCGCCGCTCGTCCAGCGCGTGCAGGCAGAAGATCCACCGCCGCTCGACACCAGCCAGCCGATCATCGCCACCGGCCACCAGGCGTGGCTGTGGCATCCGGGCATCCTCGCCAAGGACATCGCCGCCGTCAGCGCTGCGCGCCGGTTGAACGCGACCGCGCTGCATGTGGTCGTCGATCACGATGTGCTCGATCCGCTGCGCCTCGAATTGCCGGTGCAGCGCGACGATCGGTTGGAGGTGGAGACGCTTCACCTGGGCCGCGCCAACCCGGCGCTGCCCACCGGGGCGCAGCCGGCGGTCGATCCCGCCGAGGCGATCAGCGCACTGACCGGCGCACGCGATCGACTCGGCGAAGCGCTCGTGACGGACGTGCAGCCGTTGATCGAGGCGATCGAGTCGACGCGGCGTACGCGCTATCCGTCGTTGGCGCACCAGATCAGTGCGTGGACGGCGATCCTGATGCGGCCGTGGTGCGGTGACGTGCCGCACGTGCCGGCGAGCGCGCTGCTGCAAACCCCGCCCGGCCGCGCACTGGTGCAGGCGATGCTCGCCGATGCGCGCCGATGCATCGGGCGCTACAACGACGCGGTCGCCGCGCATCCGGAAGCGGGCATCGCGCCGCTGGTGATCGAGCGCGAGCGCGTGGAGTTGCCGATGTGGGCGCTGTGCTGGAACGGATTGCGGCAGCGCGTGTTCGCCGACCTGGCGGACCGCGCGCCGCTGCTGACGCTGGAGGACGGCACGCTGGTCGACACCGATGACGGCGCGTGGCTCGCGCCGCGCGCGCTGCTGCTGACCGCGCTGATGCGCGCGGCGCTGTGTGACCTGTTCATCCACGGCAAGGGCGGCGGCGCTTACGATCGGATCACCGAGCAATGGTGGCGGACATGGCGCGGCGAACCGCTCGCGCCGATGGCGGTCGTCTCCGCCGACGCGCATCTGAGCTTCGATGTCCCGCTCGCGGACCGCGCGGCGCTCGCGCGGGCGCGCTGGCAACGCCACCACGTCCCGTTCAACGTCGATCGCCTGCTCCATCTCGACGGCCCGCTGGTCGCGCAGAAGCAGCGCCTGATCCAGCGCATGCACGCCGACGGCCAGCTGACCCCCCGCCGCGCCCGGCGCCGCCAGCACTGGCTCGCCTTTCGCGAGATCCATCGCATCAACGCCGAGCTGTGCCGCGCCCATCCACAGGTGCTCGACGACGCCGACCGCCAGCTCGCCACCGCCCGGCTCGGTCTGACCAACGCGCGCATCGCCGGCAAGCGCGACTGGTGCTTCGCCCTCTATCCCGCCGCGACGCTCGAAGCGCTGCGCGGGGCGATTGAGCATCCCGCGCCGGTTTGTCCTTGATGCGGGTACAATCGGGCCATGCTCAAGAACCTTTCCCTTCACCGGTACGGCTTCGGCCGCTTCATGCTTGCACTGTTCACGGTGCTGCTGCTCGCCGCACCCGCCGTTGCCGCCGACGAGGGCGAGCTCACTTTCGATCGCTGGTACGTCCTGCGCCTCCAGGGCGAGCGCATCGGTCACGCGCACATGTCGATGCGCGAAAGCGACGAGCGCGTCATCACGTCCAACGAAACGCACATGAGCATCCGTCGCGGCCAGGCCACGATGCACATCGCCCAGACCACGCGCTTCACCGAGACGCGTGACGGCAAGCCGATCGAGGCGCGGTCGCGCATGAAGCTCGGGCAGATGGCGGTCAACAAGACGATGCGCTTCGGTGAGGATGAGCACGAGCTGATCAGCGAACAGGGCGGCCGCGAGACGCGCCAGCCCGTGCCCGCCAGCGAGGAGGCGTGGCTCCCGCCCGCCGCGGCGCAGCGCTACATCGAGCAGCGCATGGACGAGGGCGCCGAGCGCATCGAGCTGCGGACGTTCGATCTGAGCATGGGCGCCGAGCCGTTCGAGATGATGCTGGCCGTGCTGGGCGAGGAGGCGGTGGAGGTGATGGGCAAGGTCGTGCCGGCGACGATGTGGCGCGCGGAGATGAGCAGCATGCCGGGCGTGACGGCGACCGAGTACGTGGACCGGCAAGGTCAGACGCTCAAGACGACGGTGCAGGTCATGCCGGGCATGGAGGTCGAGATGCTGGCCGCCGACGAGCAGGTGGCGACGGCGGAGGTGGACCCGCCGGAGATGCTGGCGTCGATGCTGGTCGAGCCGGCCGGCGCGATCGACGCGCCGCGCGAACTGCGCCGCGCGGTTTATCAACTGCGCCTCGATGATTCGGTCGATCCGCAGCGCTTCAAGCTGCCGCGCACCGGTTATCAGCGCATCGTCTGGGGCGATCAGCGCACGGCCAAGGTCGTCACCGACCTGGATCAGCCCGTGCCCGCGGGCGAGGACCTGCCCGGCGACGCGCACCGCGCCGCTTCGTCCATGATCGATCACGATGATCCGAAAGTCCGCGCTCTCTTGAAGGAAGCGCTCGGCGCGGACGGCGAGGACCTGGACGAGTTCGCCAAGGCGAAGCGGTTGCGCGCGTTCGTGCAGCGCTACGTGAACGAAAAGGACCTGTCCGTCGGCCTCGCGACCGCGAGCGAAGTCGCGCGCACGCGGCAGGGCGATTGCACGGAGCATGCCGTGCTGCTGACGGCGCTGCTGCGCGCGGCGGACATTCCCTCACGCACCGCGACGGGCCTGCTTTACGTGGATCAGTTCCTCGGTCGCGAAGGCGTGTTCGGCGGGCACATGTGGACCCAGGCATGGCTGCCCACCCAGACCGACGGCGGCCACACATGGATCGACCTCGATGCGACGCTACCGCAGCAGGCGTACGACGCCGCCCACATCACGCTCGCCGTCTCGGCCATGGACGATGCCGCGCCCACCAATGCGCTGCTGGAACAGTTGCCGCTGATGCAGGCGATGGAGATCGAGATCGTGCATCCGTAACGCCCGCCGCGC
>JBMCXL010000302.1:0-4197 GCA_048621015.1 Phycisphaeraceae bacterium | reverse complement strand
GCCCCAACGTCCTCGGCGGCTGCTCCGGCACGACCGGGCCGAACTCCACCAACCCGCAGACCGGCCAGCCCTACGGCCGCGACTTTCCCAGCATCACCATCGCCGACATGGTCCACGTGCAGCGCCACCTCATCGACCACCTCGGCGTCGAGAAACTGCTCGCGGTGATCGGCGGCTCGCTCGGCGGCATGCAGGCGCTGACCTGGACGATCCGCTACCCCGATCGCGTGGCCGGCTGCGCTGCGATCGCCACCAGCCCGCGGCTCACGAGCCAGGCGATCGCGTTCGACATCGTCGGCCGCAACGCCATCCTCTCCGACCCGCACTTTCAGGACGGCCATTATTACGAGGCCGAGCACGGGCCGGACCACGGCCTGGCGATCGCGCGCATGCTCGGGCACATCACGTATCTCTCGCGCGAGGCGATGACCGACAAGTTCGAGGCCGACCGCTTTCAGCCCCACGACGTGCCCACCGACTTCGAGAAGAAGTTTTCCGTCGGTTCGTACCTCGCCCACCAGGGCAACAAGTTCGTAGAGCGCTTCGACGCCAACAGCTACCTGCGCCTGTCGCTGGCAATGGACCTGTTCGACCTCGGCGGCACGCACGAGCAGCTCAGCGAAACGTTCGGCGTCACGCGGTGTCGCTGGCTGGTGGTCAGCTTCTCCAGCGACTGGCTGTTCCCCTCGTTCCAGTCGCGCCAGATGGTCAGCGCGCTGATCGCGGGCGACAAGCCGGTGAGCTATTGCGAGGTGACCTCCAACGCCGGCCACGACGCGTTCCTGCTGCGCGACGACTTTGACCGCTACGGCGAGATGGTGCGCGGCTTCCTCGACAACCTGCTCGAACCGAACCGCGAGTCACACACCGAGCACGTCGACGAGTCCGACCACCACCATCCCACGTCCATCTACCATGCCCGCCGACTCGACTACGACCTGATCCTCGACCTGATTGCGCGCGGCTCGAGCGTACTCGACCTCGGCTGCGGACAGGGCGGCCTGCTCAGTCGCCTCAAGCGCGAAAAGCACGACCGCGTCATGGGCGTCGAGCTCGACGAGCACGCCATCGTCACCAGCGTCCACCGCGGCCTCGACGTGGTCCAGCACGACCTCAACCGCGGCCTGCTGCCGTTCAAGGACGGGCAGTTCGATTACGTCGTGCTCTCCCAGGCGCTTCAGGCGGTGTCCAACGTCGAGACGGCGATGGACGAGATGCTGCGCGTCGGCAAGCGCTGCATCGTCAGCTTCCCCAACGTCGGTTACGCGCCGCTGCGCCGCCGGCTGAACGAGCACGGCCACGCGCCGGTGCCCGCGGCCGACCGGGAGTATGCGTGGTACAACACGCCGAACATCCGTTTCTGCTCGATCGCGGATTTCGATGATTTCTGTTTGAGCCGGGAGATCCAGGTCCACCGCGCGCTGCACCTGGACACCGCGGCGGGTCGGCAGGTGATGGAGAATCCCAACCTCAACGCGGACATCGCGATCTACGTATTGAGCCGGTAGCGGCGCAAAGACGGAAGCGTTGATTCCCGCGCAAAAGAAAACCGCCGACCCTCGATCGCGAAGGTCGGCGGCGTCAATGTCTGTTCAATTGCAAGCGAGCCCGCTCAGGCCGCCTTCTGCCCTTCGCTCTGCTTCTTGTGCTGCAGCCGGGCGGCGAGGCGCGACTTGGTCCGCGCGGCGGTGTTCTTGTGGAACGTGCCCTTCGCCGCGACCTGGTCCAGCAGCTTGTACAGCCCGCGCAGCTTCTGCTCGGCCTCGTCGACCGACTGGTGCAGAATCGCCTCGCGGTAGTCCTTGATCGCTTCGCGCACGTCGCGCTTCCGCCAGCGGTTGCGGGCACGCTGCTTGAGATTCTGGCGGACGCGTTTCTTGGCGCTCAGGGAGTGAGCCATGGTCTGGGGTTCCCGTGGGGTTGGTCGAGCCGGGTATTATGCCCGCTTCCGCCCCACATTTCAAGCGGCCTCCGTTCCCCCGCGAGCCGGCCCGTCCCCGGGCCGGTCAGCCCGAACACCCGTGGCGCCGCCCTGGTCGACGGTGGCGACCGGCCCCGGGACGGGCCGGCTCGCGCCAGGTTCGCCCCGGCTCCCACCTCCGGCGAACCTTGACCGTCGCATTCACGTACGTTACACCACGACGCCGCGCGGCACGTCCGCCGCCGACCAGCCACCGACCGCTGGGGGTTCCTCATATGATCGAAACGCAGCGCCTCGTGAAGTGGTACGGCCCGACGCTCGCCGTCGACCACGTCAGCTTCAAGATCGAGCCCGGCCAGATCGTTGGCTTCCTCGGCCCCAACGGCGCCGGCAAGACCACCACCCTCCGCATCCTCACCGGCTACCTGCCGCCCACCGTCGGCAGCGCGTCCATCGCCGGCCACGATGTGCTCACCGAATCCGAAGCCGCCCGCGCCAAGCTCGGCTACCTGCCCGAGTCCACGCCGCTCTACACCGAGATGCGCGTCGCCGAGTATCTCCACTACCGCGGCCGACTGATGCACATGGACCGCAAGACGCGCAACCAGCGCATCGACACCGTCTGCGACCGCTGCGGCCTGGCGCACCTCAAGCGCCGCGTCATCGGCCACCTGTCCAAGGGCAACCGCCAGCGCGTCGGCATCGCTCAGGCCCTGCTCCACGAGCCGCCCGTGCTCATCCTCGACGAGCCCACCGCCGGCCTCGACCCCAACCAGATCGGCGAAGTGCGCAAGCTCATCGGCGAGCTGCGCGGCCAGCACACGATTCTGCTGTCCAGCCACATTCTGCCGGAGGTCGAAAAGACCGCCGACCGCGTGATGATCATCGCCCAGGGGCGCATCGTCGCCGACGGCACGCCCGAAGAGCTGCGCCGCAATGTGCCCGCCGCCGGCCGCGTGCTGATCGAAGCCAAGGGCGACCCCAACGCGGTGCGCCACGCGCTGAAGCAGATTCCCACCGTGCAGAACGTGGAGACCGAGCAGCGCGACGGCTGGTGCTTCGCCACGGTCACGCCCAAGGCCAAGGCCGACCCGCGCGAGCCGATCGGCCAGGCGCTGCTCGCCCAGGGCCTGCCCGTGCGCGAGATGCGCCACGAGGCGGCGAGCCTCGAGGAATACTTCGTGCAGATCACCGATGCCGGACGGGCCGGCGGCGCCCCGCCGCCCCCGAAGGATGAATCGCCCGCGGTGGAGGAAGCCGCGACGACGTGAGAGCATTGCCAATTGCCGATTACCAATTGAGGAGGGTGGCACTGACAAGCGGAGTCCGCGGAGCTTGTCAGTGGTTGCAGGTGACCTACACTGACAACGCTCCGCCGAGCCTGCGCGTTGTCAGTGCCACCCTCGCCTCTTCTTCAATCGGCAATCGGCAATTGGCAGTTGGCAATCTGGAGTCCCCATGAACCACACACTCACCATCGCCAAGCGTGAGCTCTCGGCGCTGTTCTTCTCGCCGGTGGCGTACCTCGTGCTCGGCGTGTTCGCGTTCATCGCGACCGGGTTCTTCGTCTACGCCACCTTCGGCGAAGGGCAGCCCGCCGAGCTGCGCGCCGAGTTCTCCATGATCGTCTTCGTCCTCGCGTTCATCGCGCCGGCCATCAGCATGCGCCTGCTCAGCGAGGAATTGCGCAGCGGCACGATCGAACTGCTCATGAGCGCGCCGGTCAACGACACGCAGGTCATCCTCGGCAAGTGGGCCGGCGCGATGGTCTTCTACCTCGCGCTGCTCGTGCCCATGCTCATCCACGTGCTCGTGCTCGAAACCGTCGCCGATCCGGATTACGGGCCGATCTTCTCCGGCCTGCTCGGGCTGGTGCTCGTGGGCGCGCTCTACCTCGCCATCGGTGTGGCCGTCTCCGCCGCGACCGACAGCCAACTCGTCGCCTACCTGATCACCGTCCTGATCATCGGCATGCTCACCATCGGTGTCTCGCTCATCGTCAGCGCCGAATGGGCCGCCCCCGGCCTCGTGAACGCGCTCTACTACGTCAACGTCAACCAGCAGTACGCCGACTTCGCCAAGGGCCTGATCGACACCAGCCACTTTGTCTTCTTCCTCAGCGGCACGGCCCTGGCACTGTTCGTCGCCGTGCTGATCCTTCAAAGCAAGCGATGGAGATGAGAAGATTGCCAATTGCCGCACCAACAAACCCCCCTCCCTTGAGGGAGGGGCAGGGGGAGGGTGAGAGCTGGAAGTTCAACAGCGCACCGTAAAAG
>JBMCXL010000301.1:0-4254 GCA_048621015.1 Phycisphaeraceae bacterium | reverse complement strand
CGTCAGATCCCTCTGATCCTGGTACTTCCCCGCCTTGTCCGCGTAGCTGGTCGCGCACACCCGGTCGGCCTTGAGAAAGATCATCTGCGCGATGCCTTCGTTCGCGTAGATCTTGGCCGGCAGGGGCGTGGTGTTGCTGATCTCCAGCGTCACCTTGCCGCGCCACTCCGGCTCCAGCGGCGTGACGTTCACGATGATGCCGCAGCGCGCGTAGGTCGATTTGCCCACGCAGATCGCCAGCACGTCGCGCGGGATCTCGATCGTCTCGACCGTCACGGCGAGCGCGAACGAGTTCGGCGGAATGATGACGTGGTCCTTGCCCGTCTCGTTCGTGTCGATGTTGACGAACATGTCCTCGCCGAACGCCTTGGGGTCGACCACGGACTGACCGCCGTGGGGATGGACGTTGGTGAAGATCTTGAACGTCGAGCCGACGCGCACGTCGTAGCCGTAGCTCGAAACGCCGTAGGAGATGCGGCCGGCCCGCTTCTCGCTGTCGGCGAGCGGCTCGATCCCGACCAGCTCACGAATCTGGGTGTCGCAAAGCATCGCCACGTGCATGTCCCTCCGTCGCTGAATAGCCCCCCAACCTCGCCGGCACACAACCAGCACGCGAAACGGGCGCACCCACCGCGCGGCCCGTTCCGCCCGGCGACTCTCCGCCAGGGCGGACGACCCGTCCGCAAACCTAACACTGCCCTGAACATCACCGGCTCAAAGAGCCAGCCGGCCGCCCCGCGAATGGACGCGGCGCGATGACCGCCCGCAGGGGGCAATTCATGATCCTACCCCTATATCTTGTGGACGCAAGCCCGAACTTGACCAAAATCTGGTACTTTTTATCCACAAGCGCCTAAGCACGGAAACCGTCCGGGCTTAGCCCCGAACCCCGTCGCGGGCCCGTCCAGGCACCGACAGGCACGCGACATTCAGCGACAGGATATCCACCCGCCGGACCACAACGCCTTGGGGGTCGTGCCCGCCCCACGCCCGTCCTGAGCGAGTCCGCGAGCGAAGGGCGGGATCACGGCGAAAGGATGCGAACCCCGTCCGCCCGCTCCGCATGCCCGTGGTAGAAAGGAATCGCAAGCCATGCTCACCGCGACGGCCCGTCGCCCACCGCGCCGCCGAGCGCCCGCTCCACCGCCTGCTCGATCAAGGGCAGTGCTTCGTCCAGCGGCTGCTTGAGCTTTGCCCCCGCCGCGCGGGCGTGGCCGCCGCCGCCGAGTTCGCCGGCCAGCTCCGCGACGTTCACCGCGCCCGGCCCGGGCTTGCTGCGGAAGCTCACCCGCGTCGCCGGCTCCACGCCGTTGTCCGGATCGCCCTGGCTCTCGCTCACCAGCGCGATCACCTGGATCGCCCCGACCTGCTGCGGCACGTCGATCAGGCGCTCCGTCTCCTCTTCGTATGCGCCGGTCTCGTCGAAGTCGGCGCGGCGCAGCGCCATGATCGCTGCCCGTCCGCCGGCGAGCAGCCTGAGGTTGTCCAGCGCGCGCGTGAGCAGCGCGAGCTTCTCCATGCGCTCGCTCTGCTCGATCTGGCGATAGAGCTCGGCGTGATCGACGCCGAAGCGGCGCAGCTTCGCGGCGAGCTCGTGCGTGCGCGGGCGCGTGTTGGAGAAGCGGAACCAGCCGGTGTCGGAAGCGATGCCGACGAACAGGCTGTCGTGGATGATGCGCGTGAGGGTTTCGTCTTTGGTCGTGAGCGTGCCGCCGAGCAGTTGTTCGAGGATCGGCGCGAGGATTTCGCAGGTGGCGGCGGCGTCGCCGTCGATGTGGCGGTGCGCGGCGGGGACGTCGCCGGAGAGGTGATGGTCGATGATGAGCGTGCGGTCGAGGTGAGGCTCGATGTACTGGCGCATCGGGCCGACCTGCGACCAGGCGCCGGTGTCGAGCACGACGTAAAGCGCGGCTTCGGGCAGTTGCGTTTCACTGTTGCTGTAGATCTCGGCCAGCTCGGCGCCGCGAAGGCTGGCGAGATTCTCCGGCAGGGGCGGGACGAAGCAGGCCGTGGCCGATTTGTCGAGGCTGCGCAGGGCGGCGGTGAGCGCGACGACCGAGCCGAAGGCATCGCCGTCGGGCTTGGCGTGGGTGAGCACGACGACGGGGCCGGCGGTCTGCTGGAGCAGGCGCGCGGCGCCTTCGGCGTCAATGGTGGCGTTGTACTCGTTCATCGCGGTGCTGGAGGTCGTCATAGGCGATTGGATCGGTTCGCGGCGGTGGCCGGCTCAGGTGCCATCGGCTCAACCGGCGCGCTGGGTGAGGCGCGGTTGCTGGTGGGGCGGATTGAGCAGGCCGCAGCGCTGGCACCAGCGGGTGTGCGCGATGTCGCGCTGGAGCTGGGCCTGGAGCGATTCGAGGTTGGGGAAGCGTTCCTGGGCGCGCAGCCAGCGGGCGAAGCGGACGGTGACCGTGCGGCCATAGAGATCGCCGTCGAAGTCGAGCAGGTGCGCTTCGACGGTAACCGGTGCGTCGCCGAAGGTGGGCTTGGCGCCGATGCTGAGGGCGGCGGCGTGGCGCGGGCCGGGCAGGTCATGATCGGGATGCAATTCGACGGTGCCGGCATAGACGCCGTCGGGCGGGACCAGCTGCTCGCGCAGGGGCGCGTTGTCGAGGTTGACCGTGGGCACGCCGATGGTGCGGCCGCGCTGGTCGCCGGTGACGACGGGGGCGGTGAGCGCGTAAGGCTCGTTGAGACAGATCGCCGCGTCGAGCATGCGCCCGTGCGCCACGAGCCAGCGCACGAGGCTGGAGCTGACCGGCGCGGCGAGGCCGGCGGTGAGTTCCACCTCGACCGGCTCCTGCACGTGCACCTGGAAGCCGAAGCGCTCGCCGAGCTGGCGCAGCAGTGCGATGTCGCCGCGACGACCCTTGCCGAAGCGGAAGTCGGGGCCCTCGATGATGGCGATGGGGTGATGCTCGCTCGCCAGGTGCTCGATGAACTGCTGCGGGCTCTGGCCGAGCAGCTCGCGCGTCGGTTCGAGGATGACGACCCGGTCGGCGCCGGCATCGCGCAGGCGGCGGATCTTTTCGTTGCGCGTGGTGAGGCGCGGCGGCTCGCTGCCGGGGCGCAGGATGCTGGCCGGGTGCGGATCGAAGGCGAACGCGACGACCTGCGCGGCGGCGTCGTGCGCATGCGCGACGCGGCGCGCCTGGTCGATGAGCGCGCGGTGGCCGAGGTGGACGCCGTCGAAGGTGCCGATGGTGATGACGCTGGAGGGGGCCATGGCCGGGGACAAGGATAGCCGACCGGCGGAGGCGATGACAGCGGCGGGCGCCGCGCATCTATCCGCCGTGGTCATCGCCGGCCGCGGCATCGTCCGCCTCGACGGCGCGCACCGGCGGCTCGCGATCGCGCAGGCGCAGGGACCAGCGCGCCCCGGTGTCGGCGTGGCGAATGGTCACGCGGTGGCCGTTGTCCTCCAGCTCGAAGCGGTCGTAGGGGCGGGGGAAGCGCGTGTGGGGCATGTCCTCGGGGTCGCGGTCGGGATGGCTGCGCTGCCAGCGCTGGCGCTGGTGCGCGAGGTAGCGCTCGGTGGCCGCGTTGTCCGCTTTGCCGGTGGCCCAGTGGAAGCCGTCGGTCGCGCGGCGGAAGGCGACGGGGCGGATCTCGCGGACGACGGGGCGATCGAAGTTGACGTCGACGACGCCGCCCTGATCCTCGACGATGCCGAGGAGGTAGACGAACCAGAGTTCGTCGCCGATGCGGTGGTGGCCGACGAGGATGCCGTGGGTGTCGGTGCGGGTGGGTCCGACGAGGCCGCGCTCGGGGCCGAGGCTGCTGAAGGTGTGGCGCGTGTCGTGTCCGTGGAGCGCGGTCAGGGCGGCGGGGTTGCCGGCGCCGTGGTGATTGACGTAGCGCTCCAGGTTGTGGCGCCAGGCGGCCGTCGGCTCCGGCGGGGAGCAAGCGGTGAGCAGCACGCAGGCGGCGAGTGCGATCGCAGTGTTTGTGCTTTTCATCGTTGCGTCTCCCTCCTCTTGTTCACAGGCGACCGAGGCTGATGAAGTGGTCCACGAGGGTCGGTTCCGCTTCGTTCAGCAGTTCGCCCGGTGTTCTGCCGTTCGCGTCCGTGCGCGTGAGGTCGCCGCCGCGGCGCGCCAGCAGGTCGACGGTGCGCCGGTGACCGCGCATCGCTGCGACGTGCAGCGGCGTGTGATCGAAACGGTCGGCGTGATCGACATCGGCGCCGGCATCGATCATCACGCGCGCCAGGTGCGTGTTGTTGCGCCGCGCCGCTTCGTGCAGCGGCGTTTG
>JBMCXL010000300.1:0-4286 GCA_048621015.1 Phycisphaeraceae bacterium | reverse complement strand
GCTCTGGTTCTCACGTGTCTGGATGAGTTCGGCGACGTGCTCGGAGAACGGGCCCCAGAGGGTGACGTTCAGGCCCTTGCTTTCCAGCAAGAGGGCGCAGACGGTGGCCATGGAGCCGTCGCCGATGATGGTGATGTGTTGGGGAAGAGGCATGGGTGTAAGTCCGGAGCGCGGGTCGGGCCGTGGTGGGAAACCGGGTGCGGCTGGCGCGGGGAGCGCGATCCGCGCCCGGCACGCGGGGTATTGTGGGCCGGTTACACCCATCGGGCAAGACGGGCGAAGCCGGATTGGCCGCGCCGCGGTGATTTGCCTGGTCGAGGTGGCGGTGCAACGATCGGGGTGATGAACAGGCCGGGGATTGGTGAAGCCTGCGAAAGATTGCCGATTACGCCACAGCGGGTGGCCGGGATTGAGCGGGCAGGCGACGGAACAGGTGCGTTGAGCGGCGGTTTGCCTTACCATACCGCCCGTTCGGGCCCGGTGCCCGTTGCCCATCATGTTCGCGAGGAGAGAGCCGTGCGAAAGAACATTGCTGCGCAGACCGGCTGGCGTTGGGGGGTGATGGCGCTGCTGCTGGCGGTGGTGCCGCTGGGCGGGTGCGAGATCGACTCGTTCTTCGATCCGTCGGTCGTCGGCCGATGGGAGCAGACCCCGGTCACGCTGCCGATCCTCACGCGGCTGGACGTGATCGACGAACCACCGGCCACGAACATGGAGGTCACCTCCGTCCGCCCCGAAGACCTCGTGCCCGATCGGCAGGAGTACATCATCGGCTCGGGCGACCTGCTGACGATCAGCGTCTTCGAATTGATGGCGCCGGGGCAGGAGTCGGTCCAGACGCGGCGCGTCGATGAGACCGGCGACGTGCGCATGCCCGTCATCGGCTCGGTCCGCGCCGTCGGCCGCTCGCCCAGCGAACTGGAAACCGCCATCCAGCAGCGCCTCGCCGAGCAGGACATCCTGCGCGACGCGATGGTCAGCGTGATCCTCCAGGAAGCGCGGCAGAACACGTTCACCGTCATCGGCGAACCGCGCACCGGCGGCACGGCGATCGGCACCTACACCATTCCCAAGCCCGACTTCCGCGTGCTCGACGCCGTCGCCATGGCGCGCGGCGTGCCGGCGCGCACCAAGTCGCTGCTCATCTACCGCCAGACACCGCTCACCGAGGAGGTCGCCGGCGACCTGCCCGAGGAGGAAGCGGACGGCGAGCAGCGCGCCGAGCCACCCGAGGCGCCCGCCGAGCTGATCGAGCAGATGATGCAGCAGCGCCAGCAGGAACAGGACGGCGACGACGCGGACGCGGAAGATGGCGACGACGCGCGTCCTGCCGAGCCGCCCACCGGCGTCGAAGCGGGTCTCGAGAACGGCGAAGGCGAGGGCCGATGGGTCAACGTCGACGGCGAATGGGTGCGCGTCGAGCGCGGCGAAGAGACCGAGGAGGAGGCGGCCGCCCGCGCTGCGCAAGAGCAACGCGGCCGCGATGGTCAGCCCGGCCTGGAGCTGAGCGACCTCATGACCCAGCGCATCATCGAGATCCCCTACGACCGTCTGCTCAACGGCAACATGGGCTACAACATCGTCATCCGCCCGGGCGATATCATTCGCGTGCCCGGTCAGGCGGCGGGCTTCGTCTACGTGATGGGCCACATCAACCGTCCCGGCGCCTACACCGTGCCGGGCGAGAACGAGCTGACGCTCATGCGCGTGGTCGCCTCGGCGGGCAACCTCTCGCAGCTCGCGATCCCCGAGCGCGTCGACCTGACGCGCGAAGTGGGCAACAACATGCAGGCGACCGTGCGCGTCAACCTGCGCGCCATCTTCGAGGGCACCGAGCCGGACATCTACCTCAAGCCCAACGACCTGATCAACGTCGGCACCAACTGGCCCGCCACGCCGCTGGCCATTCTGCGCAACGGCTTCCGCGCGACCTACGGCTTCGGCTTCGTGCTCGACCGCAACTTCGAGAACGACGTGTTCGGCGACTGAGCCAATCGCCCCGTACGAGCATCAATCGACATCCGCACCATCGCGCGGCGGCAGCCAGTCGAGCAGGCGTTCGAGGGAGCGCACGTAGACGCCGCCGTCCGCTTCGACAACACAATCTTCCCGCTGATCGCGGCGCGGCAGGACGACGCGCGTGATGCCGGCGGCGCGTGCCAGGGCCAGGTCCGCGTGCGCATCGTCGCCCACCATCACGACCTCATCGGCCGCGGCGTCGATGCGCCGAAGCAGCGCACGGTAGAAGTCGGGGCTGGTCTTGCCTTCGGGGCAGAGCTGGCTGCCGCCGAACAGATCGACAAACAGGGGTGAGCCGGTGTCATCGCCCAGGCCGACGGCGGCGAGCTTGGTGATACAGGCGCTGCGGCTGTTGGTGGTGGCGGGATAGAGCCGGTAGCCGCGCTGCGCCAGGCCGCGCAGGGCGGCGACGGCATCGGGCAGCGCGCGGATGCTCGGGCGCAGTCGATCGGTCGCGGCGGCGAGGTAGTCGCGCTCATTGACGCCGAACGCGGGCAGGTACTCGGCGATGTCGCACGCGCCGTCGCCGTTGATCTGCCGCTCGACCATGGCCTGCGCCGCGTCGAGGTCCGGCGCGCGGCCGGCGTCGACGAGCATGCGCTCAAGCGTGACCAGGTAAGGATTGACCATGCCGCCCGATCCGGGGCGCGCTTCGACAATCGTGTTGTCCACGTCGAACAGGACGATGCGCGTGGCGTCCGCGCTGATGGGATTGCTCGCGATCATGGGTCAGTCACCGAACTGAACAAATGTGCTTTGACGCTCAACCATCGGGGATTTCCGTGGTGAGGCGCGGCTCGCAGACGGCCACGTGCGGGATCATGAACTTCATCCTGCCCGTCTCGGGATCGGCGTACGGCCGCGACTGCGTGGTCAGCAGCAGCGAGCGCGCCCCGCGAATGTCCACCGCCACCTCCTGCACCGGCGCGCCCGGCTCCAGCGGAATCGACAGCCGCCGATCCGCGTCGTACTCCATCTCCTCGGAATAGGTGCGGTTGACCTCGCGATCGATCTCCACGAAGAACCGCGTGTCGGTGTGCGCCCCCTGGCCCTCGGTGTGTCGGCTCGGCAGGCCGACGCGGCAGCGGAACGTGGGATAGAGATCGCCATGGACGAAGAACTTGAAGCCCATGTGCCCGCCCATGCCGAAGCCGGTGTCAATGCGCTGCTCAATCGGCTTACCGTCGTCGCCGCTCACCCACACGTCGATGGGAATCTTGCGCTTCTGCTTGACCAGGTGGCCCGGCGTCAGCTCGACGTATTGCCAGTGGTGACAGAAATAGGGCACGCATCGGGTCAGATCGAGCGCGTCCAGCGCCGCGCCTTCCTGCTCGTCGAAGCGGTCCAGCGCGATGCAGAACGCGGTGTGCCATGCGCTGGCGGTCATCCACGCCGCTTGCTGCGACTGGCCGGCGAGGATCGCCTCGCGCACCTTGTCGGGCTGGCCTTCATACACCGAGCGAATCACCGGACCGACCAGTTTCTTGCCTTCGCGGACGCCGCGTTCGATCTCCAGTTGCATGCGGAACGCCGCTTCCTCCAGCGTGCGCCCCATCAACGTCGGCGGCAACGGCTCGAAGTCGGTGGTGCCCGAGTCGAACGCGTGATGCAGGCGCATGTGCCGGCCGGGATCGGGATCGGGAAACAGTTCGTGGAACAGGTCGTTGTTGATCGCGTGGCCGGGCGTGAACGGTTCCTGGATGAAGTGGCCAAGCGTGCCGGCGTGGCGGATCATCTCTTCCCAGTCACCGGCGCGGATCGCCTCGACCGTGCGCTGCAGCAGCATGTGAATCAGTTCGACGCCGACCAGCGGCGAAGCCGGCGCACCGGTCGAGGTGGTGGCCTGCGTGCGCTCGTCGGGCGGGGCGTGCGGAATCCAGCGGCCGTCGGACAGCGTGACGTAAGGACGCATGTCGTCGTAGTAGACCAGGTCCATGCTCACACACATGAAGCCCATCTTCTCGCGCGCGCTGCGAAGCTCACCTTTGGGAAAGTAGGGCTTGTCCAGCGCTGCGGGGCTGAGGTCCGGCTGGACCATCTCGCGCTGCCAGGGATGCAGCGAATCGAACGCGACCAGGCCGAAGCCGGCGTGGCCTTTCCAGGGAGGCTGGACGGAAGGCATCAGGAATCTCGCTTGGGTGGTTGGAGCTTGACCGGTCGCATCGTTCCGCATTCCCCGCATGAGCGCCACGTCACAAAGCCTGCCCGACGGGGCGAAGGCGACGGCGAAGGCGACCGAGTATGCGTTTTTTGAAAAAACCTTGCAT
>JBMCXL010000299.1:0-4303 GCA_048621015.1 Phycisphaeraceae bacterium | reverse complement strand
GCGCTGGTTCGAGCACCAGGATTCGACCGGCATGCGCGACGTGGTCAGCCACGACAGCTACCTGATCAACCTGGCGAGCCCGAAGGCGGAAACGCGCGACAAGTCGATCGCACTTTTTCGCGAGGAGCTGTTGCGCTGCGAGGCGCTGAAGATTCCGTTTCTCGTCACGCACCCGGGCGCGCACATGAAGGAAGGTGAGGACGCGGGGCTGAAGCGCGTGGCGGAGGCGATGAACCGCCTGCACGAAGAGCTGCCCGATCTTTCGGTCATCACCTGCCTGGAGATCACTGCGGGACAAGGGACGTGTCTCGGTCATACGCTCGAACACCTGGCGACATTGATCGAGTGGATCGACGCGGACGAGCGGCTCGGCGTGTGCCTCGATACGGCACACATGCTCGCGGCCGGCTACGACCTGACCTCAACGCGCGGCGCGAAGGCGGCGCTGCGCGAGGTGGAGGCGACGGTCGCGCTCGAGCGCGTGCGCGTGCTGCACGTGAACGACTCGAAGGTCGCGCGCGGCAGCCGCGTCGATCGGCACGAGCACATCGGACATGGCTACGTCGCGCTCGATGCGTTCAAGGCGATCGTGAACGAGCCGGCGTTCAAGGGCGTGCCCAAGATCCTGGAGACGCCCAAGGACACCGCCCCGGACGGCCGGCCGTGGGACGTGGTGAACATGGAAACCCTGCGCGGCCTGGTCCGGTCGCAGCGCCGGTCGCGAAGAAAAAAGTCAGCCCGGCGCAGCCCGCGGGCGTGAGGCCGCCGGGGCCACCCTGCGTATCACCCTGAAATCACAGAGGTTATGAAAACGCCGTTCGCGCCGCCAAGAAAATGCTTGACCATTACAAATGCGGTAGTGCACAATAGTTATCAGCAGACGACTACGGGACCATTCCCAGAAAGGAGGAGCCCGGCGAACACACGCAATCATGTCTCCCTTTCGGAGGGGAATGCCGAGCAAGGCACACGGCGATGGATTTCACGCTTTTTTCCTTCATCCCTCATGTACACGTCTCCCCTTGCTCGGCCTTTTTTATGCGCCCAAACAGTCTCAAGTTCCAGGTTTCAAGTTTCAAGTTGCAGACAGCGGCGGCTTCGCCGCCGTCCATAACTTGAAACTTGAAACTTGAAACTCACAAATACCGTGACAACAGGTGGCGCACCGCTTCCTCCGGCGTGACGTGGGTGACGTCGAACTCGTGGTCGGCCACGGCACGGTAGACCGGCTCGCGCTCCGCGAGCACCGCGCGAATCTCGTCCACCCCCCCACCGTGCGCGGTCAGGCTCGGCCGCGTCGCGGCGCTGACCGGGTCCGCCTCGATGCGCCGGTTCAGTTCCTCCGCCTTGCAGTACAGGTAGATGCGCTGGACGTTGTCGGCCGACTCCACCGCCTCGCGCGCCTCGGGCTGCATGAGCGTGCCGCCGCCGAGCGCGATCACCTGGTCGTCACCGCGCATCGCGTCCTGCACGACCTTGACCTCCATCTCGCGCCACGCCGGCTCGCCATAGCGGTCCCAGATCTCGGCGATCGAGTCGATGCCGAAGCGCCGACACGCTTCGCGGTCGACGTCGAGAAACGTCTTCCACAGATGCGTGGCGAGGTTGCGGCCGATGGTCGTCTTGCCGCTGCCGCGATAGCCGATGAGGACGATGTTCATGCGGGGTATTGTAGGGGTTGGAATGGCAGGGGTTGCCGCCCCGGTGGACGCCCACGGACAGGAGTCCGTGGGCTTTCTCAGGCGCTTTCGTCGGTGAACGTCGTCTCCGAAACGCGCAGGCGCACGCGGCGCAGCGGGGTGCCGCCGGGCTGGCGGCGCATCAGCTCGCGCTCGAGGCCGCCGCGCAACAGTTGATTCAACTCGTACAGGTGCGCGCTGGAGTCCACCGCCACGCGCAGCGTGCCGCGCGAGAAACCCTCCAGCCGCGTGTGCCGATGCAGCGTCTCGGGCACCAGCTCGGCCCACAGGTCGATGAATCGGCCGAGCTGCTTGTGCGGCCGGGCGACCTCGTGCTGGAACTGCTTCTCGATGAAGCGCATCGAGTAGTCCGGCTCGCCACGGTTGCGCCACTGGCGCAGGCGGTCGAGATGTCGCTGGCGCGGGTCGTCGGCCATGGAGCGCATCATAAAGGCGAGGGCGCGAGGGCGGAAGCGCGACGGAGTCGCGTCGCTTCATATCCTGCTTTTCCGCATTCAGAACGGCCACACCAGCGGGGTGAGCGTGACGGTGATCGCAAACACGATCCCGTTCAGCGGCGCGCCGAGGCGCAGGTAGTCGCTGAAGCGGTAGCCGCCGGGGGTGTAGACCATGAGGTTGGTCTGGTAGCCGATGGGCGTGGCGAAGTCGTTGGAGGCCGCGAGCATGATCGCCACGGCGAAGGGCATGAGGCTGGCATCGAGCGATTCGGCCGCCTGCTGCGCGATGGGAAACACAAGCACCGCCGCGGCGTTGTTGGTGATGAACGCGGTGAACGCCATGGTCAGCGCGTAGATCACCACCAGCGTCAGCCAGCGGTTCTCGCCCGCCAGTTGCAGCAGCAGATTCGCGATCCCCCCGGCCGCGCCGCTGGTGTCCATCGCGCGCCCGAGGCCGAGCGCGGCGCCGATGACCAGCAGCACGGTCCAGTCGATGCTGCCGC
Organism: Phycisphaeraceae bacterium; assembly: GCA_048621015.1. Taxonomy (GTDB): domain Bacteria; phylum Planctomycetota; class Phycisphaerae; order Phycisphaerales; family Phycisphaeraceae; genus JBMCXL01. The sequence goes on along the minus strand of JBMCXL010000299.1, from coordinate 1,663 downwards.
GCGCTTCGGTGCCGGAGCAGCAGCGCGTGGCGATCATCGCCGCGGCGGCGACCAGCGCGGCGCCGAGCATGCTGATGAAACCGGCGACGACGGCAACGACCATCGCGACCAGGATCGCCAGCGCGACCCACGCGCGCTCGTGGCGCGGCGGCGCGGAGTCGGCGACGGAGCTGACCAGGTAGAAGTGGCGGTTGTTGCGCTGCTGCTCGGCGAACGAGCGGTGCGCTTCGAGCAGCAGCGTGTCGCCGGGTTGCAGGACGATGTCGCCGATCTTCTGGCGCACGATGCGCTGGCCGTTGCGCGCCACGGCGATGACCGCGGCGTTGTAGGTCGAGCGGAAGCGGCCTTCGCGGATCGAGCGGCCGACGAGCGGGCAACTGTTGGAGACGACCGCTTCGATGAGGCTGCGATGGGTGGCGGGGGCGTTGAGCTTGAAGACCTGGTCGCCCGCGGGCTTGAGGCCGGGCATCTTGCGCAGGTCGACGACGGACTCGACCACGCCGACGAAGACGAGGCGGTCGTTCGCCTCGATCCGCTGCTCGGGTCCGACGGCGGGGAGGACGTCGCCATCGCGGTCGATCTCGGCGAGGTACAGTCCGGGCAGGTGGCGCAGGCCGGCCTGTTCGATGGTCTGGCCGACGAGGGGGCCTTGCGGATCGACGATCATCTCGGCGGTGTACTGGCGCGGGTCGTCCTGCTCGCTGAAGGCGGGCGCGCGGTCGGGCAGCAGCCACTTGCCGGCGATGAGGACGTAGGTAACACCAACAACGGCGCACGGCACGCCGACCCATGCGAGCTCGAAGAACGCGAGGCCGTCGTCGGGTTGCTCGGCGAGCAGCAGGCCGTTGATGACGAGGTTGGTGCTGGTGCCGATGAGCGTGCAGGTGCCGCCGAGGATGGCGGCGTAGCTGAGAGGCATGAGCAGGCGCGAAGGGGAAAGACCGATCTTGCGCGCCCAGTCGGTGACGACGGGCAGGAACATGGCGACGATGGGCGTGTTGTTGACCAGTGCGCTGAGGCCGGCGACGGGGAGCATGAGGCGGGCCTGTGCGCGGCGTGCGGTGCGCGGTCGGCCGAGCAGCGGCTGGACGAACATGCGCAGCGCGCCGGTCTGCACCAGGCCGGCCACGACGACGAACAGCGCCGCGACGGTGACCAGGCCCGCGTTGCCGAAGCCCTGCACCGCGGCGACGGGGTCGACAATGCCCAGCGCGACGGTGAGCGCCAAAGCGCCGAGCAGGATGAGATCGGGCCCGGCGACGTGGCGCGCCAAGGCCACGGCCGTCACCGCGATGATCGCCAATGTGGCCCAGGCTTCCCAGCCCATGTTCGACTTTCGTTTCGTGCGGGTGTCGGTGTCGTATGTGGACGGAAGAGGCGGTATTGTATCGGGGGGATGGCAATGAGCCGATGCAGATGCACGCTGCTGCTCGCCGCCGCGCTGGCGGGACTCGCCGGGGTGGGATGCGCGGCCGAGCGCGTCGAGCCGACGGCGATGGAGGCGACGTTTCCGCCGATCGACGGTGAACGGCTGCTGCCGCTGGCGCCGCGCGCGATGCGTGTGCGCGTGGTGGAAGGGCCGAATGCGGGGGACGAGCTGGACTATCAGGTGCAGCGCGCCGACGACGGCGACCACTGGCTGTTCACGCTCGAAGGCGCGCAG
>JBMCXL010000298.1:0-4309 GCA_048621015.1 Phycisphaeraceae bacterium | reverse complement strand
GCGTTGGGCAGCCGCCGCCTATGATGTCGGCATGCGTACACGACTGACATCGCCGCTCGCGACCGTGATGCTCTGCCTGGCGGCAGCGCCGTCGTTGCACGCGCAAGAGGCGGCCACCTACGACGCACGTGACACGTTGAACGCCGCGGCCGACACCGCGCCGGCGGCGCAGGCGATCCTGGAGGCGGTCACCTGGGAGCCGGCCGACTTCACCGTGCGCGTCACGCCCAGCAGCACCGGAGATTACGCGGCGCGGGTGACCTTCCGATCGCCGATGGCGGACGACGACGACCAGCGGCAGCTCGTGTGGATGCGCTGGTATGCGGCGCGGGACGGCGACGGGCAACTGATCGAAGCGCCGGCGGTGGTGGTGGTGCACACGCTGCACCCGCAGATGATCATCGGCAGCGCGATCGCGCGCAGCTTTGCGCAGCAGGGGTTGCACGCTTTTCTGCTTGAGATGCCGGGCTATGGTGCACGGCGCGACGCGGGGCGCGTGCCGGGCCTGGTCGCGCTGGACGCCGGGGCGCAGGCGGTGGCGGAGGTGCGCCGGGCGCGGGATGCGGTAGCGGCGCTGCCCAAGGTGACGGATGGCGCGATCGCGCTGCAGGGCACGAGCCTGGGCGGGTTCGTCGCGGCGGTGGCGGGGGCGCTCGATGGGGCGTTCGAGCCGGTGCTGCTGCTGCTGGCGGGGGCGGATGGATTCGACGTGCTGCGCAACGGCGCGGCCGACGCGGCGCGGCTGCGCGAGCTGGCGCATGCGGCGGGGCATGACGATGCGGCGCTGCGCGACATGCTCGAGCCGATGGATCCGCGCCACGTCGCGCATCGGCTGGACGCACGGCACACCTGGCTGTTCAGCGCCCGCGACGACCGGGTCGTGCCGCGCCGCAATAGCGACCTGCTCGCCGAGGCGATCGGCCTGGGCGACGGCCATCACGTGCAACTCGCCGGCGGGCACTACACCTCGCTGCTCCTGCTGCCGGGGCTGGTGCCGCGCATGGGGAGAATCATCAAGGGGGATGTGGACGATCCGTGATCGTGTGATCCGGACCTTCGCTCCCTGCGGTCGCTCAGGACCGGATCACTTCACCGGATCGGGTTCACTTCTTTGACGCCAGCGCCTCGATGCGCGTGCGCAGGTTGTCCAGTACGTTCATGAAGTTGATGTACCCGTCGTAGGGCGATTCGTAGGGGGTGAAATACTTGTGCACGTCGCCGTCGGCGAAATATTTCGTGCACATGTAGTAGAAGTGATCGCTGTTGGTGAGCTTGCGCCAGTCTTCGAGCAGCGCCTCGTCGGCCGCGGCCTTGACCGATGATTCGAGCTTGAACAGCTCCTTCAATGCGCTGCTCTGCATCGCATTGCTCAGCCACGCCGACAGGTCGCGCTCCGTGTCGGCCCAGGACGTGGTCTGCGGCACGTTGTACACGCCGACCGGCTCATACGCCTCGATCGCCTCGGCGGGCGTGAGAAAGTTATCGCCGCGGTCGAGCACCTGCTGCGGCAGCCCTTCGAGAAACTCGAAGATGCCGGTGTCCTTCCACTGGTGCTCGCCGAAGGTCTCAAAGTCCATGAACAGGTTGCACACGTCGCCCCCGCTGGCGTGCAGCCAGTCGGCGAACTTGCTCGCGGTGAGCGGCCGATGCGCCCATTGCGGATCGGAGAAGCGGAACGCCACGTCGTCGCTGAGCCGGTAGTTCTTCAACAGCAGCGGCAGCTCGGGATGGTTCGGCGGCGTGTAGAGATGGTTCGGCGAGCGGCCGGCGAGCAGTTGATCGACGCCTTCGACGAGGATGCCGCGATAGTCGCGCGTCTCGGCGAGCAGGTCGGCCAGCTCGTTGCTGTAGACCAACTCGGTGTTGCGGAAGACACGCGGCGTCTGGCCGAACAGGTCTTCAATGACGTCGGCGTGCACATCGACCTGGTGCAGGAACTCGTCCCGGCTGTAGAGCGACGCGAGGCTGTGGTGGTACGTCTCGCTGAGAAACTCGACGCAGCCGGTCGCCGCCAGCTCGCGGAAGCGGTCGAGCACCTCGGGCGTGAAGCGCTCGAACTGCTCGATCACGCTGCCGGTGAGCGAGAACGCCAGGTGCAGCGCGCCGTCGTGGCGATGGATGAGCTTCAGCAGCAGTTGCGTGGCGGGCAGGTAGCACTTCTGCGCGATGGCGCGGACGATCTGGCCGTTGCGCTCGTCGTCGAAGTAGTGGGTATGCGCGTCGAAGACGCTGTAGCGCCGCAGACGGGGCGGCTGGTGGACCTGGAAGTACAAGCAAACCGAAGGCATGGTGGGCTCTGTGGACCCCGGCGGGCGCGGAACGCGTCTCATTGTGTCAACTGCGCCGCGTGTTGCAAGAGGGGGCGGGGGCGGATTGCCGATTGCCGATTGTCAATTGTCCGGTCGCGGTCCTCTTCCGCTCCCAATCGGCAATCGGCAATTGGCAATCCGCAATTCCCTCCCTCACGCCGCCGGCGTCTGTCGGCGTTGCTCCGCCTCGTCGCGCTCGCGGCCGGCCGGCTCGGGCGGGTGGATGATGATGCGCGCCCCGCGCCGGTAGGTAACGTAGGCGTAGAACCACTGGATGAGTACGGCGAGCTTGTTGCGAAAGCCGATCAGCGAGATCAGGTGCACGACCAGCCACGCGAGCCACGCGAGGAAGCCGGACAGCGCGAACCGGTTGTAGATCCACGCCACCCCGCGCGAGCGGCCGATCGTCGCCATGATGCCGCGATCTTTGTAGCGGAAGGTGGAACGCTCGTTCGGATGGCGCCGCCCGTGGGTCAGCTCGTCGCGGATGACCTCGGCCACGTGCTTGCCCATCTGCATCGCCGCCGGCGCCACGCCGGGCACGGGCTTATCCTCGGCGTCGGTGACGATCGCCAGGTCACCGATCGCGAACGCATTGGGAAAGCCGGGGATGCTCAAGTCCGGCTCAACCTCGATGCGCCCGCCTTTACCCAGCCTCACACCATGCCGTTCACCGAGCGTCCGCGTCAGCTCCACCGCCTGCACGCCCGCGGTCCAGAGCATGTTCTCCGACTCGATCCACTCGCTCGCCACCTTCACGCGCCCCGCCTGCACATCCTCGACCGGCGCCTCGGTCCACACCTCCACGCCCATGCCTTCGAGTTGCTTTCGCGCGCTGTCCGACAGGTGTTCCGGGTACATCGGCAGCACGCGCGGCAGCGCCTCGACCAGCATCACCCGCGCCTGGGTCGGATCGATATGCCGAAAGTCGCGCCGGAACACGCGCCGCGTCAGCTCCGCGCACGCGCCGGCCAGTTCCACGCCCGTCGGCCCGCCGCCGATCACCACGATCGTCATCAACCGCCGGCGCTGCTCAGGATCGTCCGTCGTCTCGGCACGCTCGAACGAGCAGAGGATGCGCTGCCGAATCGCCATCGCATCATCCAGCGTCTTCAACCCCAGCGTGTGCTCGGCCCACTCCGGATGGCCGAAATACGACGTCCGCCCGCCCAGCGCGAGCACGAGATGGTCGTAATGCACCGGCCAGCCCACCGCCAGGTCCACGCGCTGCGCGTCCAGGTCGATGGCCGTCACCTCGCTCATCACCGACCGCACGTGCGGGTTGCCCGAGAAGATGCGCCGCACCGGCGCGGCGATCTCCGGCGCCGACAGGCCGGCCGTGGCGACCTGGTAAAGCAGCGGCTGGAACAGGTGGTGGTTCTGCCGATCCACCAGCGTGATGCGCCCCGGCCCCCGGTAACGCCGGCAGAACTCCAGGCCGCCGAAGCCCGCGCCGAGCACGACGATGTGCGGTCCGCCCGCTTCCACCTTCTCATCCCACTCGGCCATGAGCAGCTCCTTCCCGCCGCGCAACTGTAGTCAACGGCCCCGCCGCCGCCCACCTCTCGCGCAGCCTCGCTCGCCGCCGATGCCGAGGATGGGAACCCCTCCGCTTTCCCCGTTTCACCCACCACCACCAACTACGACCCCCACCACCGCCCGCCTTGGTCCGCCACCGCCGCCTCCGCTATACTTCCCGGCTCGACGCAAGCCGCCCCCGGGATCACCGGCCGAAAACCGCCTTATGCTCACCAGCCACGAAATCCGCCAGCAGTTCATCGACTACTTCCGCGAGAAGCACGCCCACACCTTCGTGCCCTCCTCGCCGGTCGTGCCGCACGATGATCCCACGCTGCTGTTTACCAACGCCGGCATGAACCAGTTCAAGGACGTGTTCCTCGGCACCGGCAGCCGCGACTACCAGCGCGCGGTCAACACCCAGAAATGCATCCGCGCCGGCGGCAAGCACAACGACCTCGAAGACGTCGGCAAGGACACCT
>JBMCXL010000297.1:0-4320 GCA_048621015.1 Phycisphaeraceae bacterium | reverse complement strand
TGCGTCGCGAGCACGCAGCGGATGGCGTAGTCCTGCACGTGCGGGGCGATCAGCACCTGGCGCACGAGTTTCTGGTATTGCACGATTTTCTCGCTGTCCAGCACCGCTTCGATCGTCGGCTCGACGGCGCGCGTCGTGCGGTTCATGATCTCATGCAGGTCCTCGCGCGATGAATAGCCCACGTCCAGCTTGAACAGGAAACGGTCGAGTTGCGCCTCGGGCAGGGGGTAGGTGCCTTCCTGCTCGATGGGGTTCTGCGTGGCGAGCACGAAGAAGGGTTTCGCCATTGGCCGCGTCTCGCCGCCGACGGTCACCGCTTTTTCCTGCATCGCTTCGAGCATCGCGCTCTGGGTCTTGGGCGTGGCGCGGTTGATCTCGTCGGCGAGGACGATCTGGGCGAACAGCGGGCCGGGCTGGAACTGGAACTGGCGCGAGGTCGTGCCGTCGGCGTTGCGCGCCTCGACGACGATCGTCGTGCCGGTGATGTCGGCGGGCATGAGGTCGGGCGTGAACTGGATGCGGCTGAACGAGAGGCTCAGCGATTCGGCGAGGCTGCGGATCAGCAGCGTCTTGCCGAGGCCCGGCACGCCTTCGAGCAGGGCGTTGCCGCCGACGAACATGCAGGTGAGCACGCCGTCGATGATCTCGCCGTGGCCGACGATCACTTTGGCGATCTGGTCGCGCACGTTTTTGTAGTCCTGTCGGAACTGCTCGGCCTGTTGGAGGATCTGTTGTTCGGTAGTTTCGTCGGGCATGTGGAGCTCCAGGTTGAACGCAGATGAACGCAGATGTTTCGCAGATGAACGCGGATAATCTTAGAGATTGTTAACGACGCGTTTGACGCCGAGTTGTGGCGTGCCGAAGTTGAGCACGAGGCCGACGCGCCGGCTGGTGGCGCGCAGCGCGTTGAGGCACTGTGCGATGTGGCTGGCGTCAATGGCTTCTGCGGCCTTTAGCTCAAGAACGATTTCGTTTTTCACGATCAGATCCGGGACGTAGTCGCCTACAACGACGCCGTCGTAATGCACGGCGACTGGCTGCTGCTGCACAAAATCCAGTTCTGCCTTTCGAAGTTCGTGAGCCAGCGCGTTTTCATAAACTCTTTCAAGAAATCCGATGCCGAGCGTGCTGCTAACGTGGTACGCGCAGCCGATCACTCGCCTGGTGATCGTATTCAACTCCTCCTCGCTCAACATCTGATCTGTGTTTATCTGCGCGCTATCTGCGTTCATCTGCGTTCTCTACTGGCGTTCATCCTTCAGGTTCTGCCGCGCGCGGAGTTTGGCGGCGCGGAGGCGGTTGGTGGTGTCGGCGGGTTCTTCGTCCGGGGTGCGTTCGAGCTTTGCGGCGGCTTGTTTGTTGTGCGTGTCGGCGCGGGCGCCGCCGATGGCGTCGGTGAAGTCGGTGGCGGCCTGGGCGTCGGGGCTGGCTTCGAACTTGCGCTGGCGCGACGGTGGGGGCGCGGCGGGTTGCGGCGAGGCGGGGGCGGGCTCGGGTTGGGGTTGGCTCGCCTGGTTGAGCTTCTGTGCCGTGGCGGTGCGCCGGTTCTTGAGCGCGCCGAGGGTCGGCTCGGTCTGGACCTGGCGCGGCTTGAGCGCGCCGAGGACGGCGCCGATGCGCAGGCGAAGCCAGCCGACGATCGCGACCGGGTCCCACGCGATGCGCCGCGATGCGACGTCGAGCAGGAACGCCAGCAGCAGCAGCATCAGCAGCGTGCGCCACAGCGGGCGGATGGAGCGCGAGATGGTCACGCCGGAGCGGTCGAACAGGGGCGGCGGGTCTTGGGCACTGGGTTCGAGCCAGCGGCCGCCGGTGATCTCGGCGACCTGGCGCAGCAGACCGGTGTTGGAGCGGAAGTGACGCAGCTCTTCGCCGGGCGGTTTCGTCGCGCCGCCGAAGGCGGCCTGGCGTGTGCCGTCGGGTTGTTGAACGAGGAGGCTGACGATGTAGTTGCCGGTTTGCTCGGCGGGCGCGGTGGTTTCGTAGACGCCGGGGCCGGTCTGCTGGAGGGTGACGGTTTCGGTGTCGCCGTCGGGTTTGATGATCGAGCCCTGGACGTTGAGGAAGTTGCTGAAGCCGGCGTCTTCACTGTCGGGTGCGGCGGTGGCGTCGAGTCGGACGCGGAGCTGGTCGCCGTCGCGGGTGGTGACCAGGTCGAGGTTGCGTCCGCGCGCGGGTCGTGCGATGGCGCGCATGGTGCGCGCCCAGAAGTCGGCATAGCCGCCCCACTGGAGCCAGTCGGTGGCCCAGCGGTTGGTGGCGTCGGAGGTGAAGGCGGCGGAGCGTCCGAGGCCGACCTGCCAGTGGGCGAAGATGGGTTCGTCCTCGGGGCCGGTGATGGGCATGAAGATGCGCGGGTCGTGCTTGCGGCCGGTGAGCACGAAGCCGCGCAGCTCGGGCGTGGCGCTCAGGCCGGTCATGATGGGCGAGCCGGTCTGGTGCAGGTTGGGCTGGAAGGTCTGCTCCTTGATCAGGTTCTTGCGGATGGTGCGCGCTTCCTTGATGAAGACCTGCGGCAGGTTGTTGGGGTTCTGGATCGGGTGGTATCGGCCGTCGCCCATGTCGGCGAGGCGCTGGAGCAGGCTGGAGTTGTGCGCATCGCCCACGCCGACGGTGGAGACGGTGATGCCGGCCTTGCGCATCTCGCCGACGAGGCGCACGTAGCTGCCGCCGGGCGGTGGCGTGCTTTCGCCGTCGGACAGCAGCAGCACGTGCTTGATGGCGGTGTCCTGCACGTCGAGGTCGGCGAGCTGGTCGCGCGCCATTTCGAGGCCGGCATAGATGTTCGTGCCGCCGCCGGATTGCAGCGAGCGCACGCGCTGCGCGATGGCGACGGGGTCGCGGTTCATCTGCATCTCGACGACGGCGCGCGCGCTGGAGTCGAACGCGACGACCGAGACCATGTCCTGCGGGTAGAGCGTTTCCAGCGCGAGCACGGCGGCCTCACTGGCCAGCTCCATCTGCGATTTGCCGGAGCCTCCGACGGGCGCGGCCATGGAGCCGGAGCGGTCGATCACCAGCGCCAGCGCGCCGGAAGGCATGACCGTCTGCTGCGGAATGTCGAAGGCGATGGGCATGACCTTCTCGATGGGCGAGTTGTTCCACCCACCGGCGCCGAAGCTGTCGGGCCCGCCGAGCATGACCAGTCCGCCGCCGAGGTCGTGGACGTAGCGCGTGAGCATGCGCTGCTGGGCGCCGGTGACCTGGTCGGCGGGGACGTTCTGGAGCACGAGCGCGTCGTAGCGCTGCATGTCGCTGAGGCGCGTGGGGATGGCGGCGGGGTTGACGATCTCCAGCTCGACGCCGTGCTGCTGGAGCGCGCGCGGCAGGATCATGCCGCTGTCGCCGCCGACGTTATCGACGAACAGCACCTTGCCCTGGCCGGCGACTTGGGTGAACGCCTGGGCGCGGTTGTTGACGGTGATCGCATCGCTCTGTCGAGCGGCGGGCTCGAAGACCGCTTCGAAGCGGTTGGCGCCCGTTTCGTGCATGGGCAGCTCGATCTGCTTCACGGCCACGTACTGGCCGGCGGTGCTTTGCTCGGTCGCTTCATCCTCGCGCGTCCAGTCGTCGCGCGCGACGGGCGCGCCCTGGCCGGGGGCGTCGGGGCCGTTGAGATCCTGCTGCACGTCGTCGTGGAGGATCTGGAGCGTGCCGCGCGTCGGCCGGGTGGAGCGCAGCACGACGCGCAGCGCCACACTCTCGCCGCGGCGCACCTGGTTGGGCGCGTGCAGCGACTCGACGACCACCTCGTTGTCCACCTGGTACTCGATCGGCAGCACGTCCACGGCAATGCCCGCGGCGCGCGCCTCGCGCGCGGCGGCGAGCAGCGCCGCGTCGCCGCCGGCCTGGTTGGTGCCGTCGGTGACGAGCACGAGTCGGCTGCTGGCGTTCGGCGGGAACAGCGCCATCGCCGTCTGCAGCGCCGCGGCCGCGTCGGTGCCCTCGTTGGGCTGGTCGATCGTGCCGGGGTCGAGCATCAGCGCGTTGTCCGGCATGACGCGCACGCGCGGCTTGCCGTCAAACGTCACCATGCCGAACAGGTCGTCGCCGCGCTTCTCCGCCGCGGCGCTGCGCAGATACGCCCGCACCCACTGCTGCGCGCTGCGCACTTCGCCGTTCTCGCTTCCCTCCTCGCTGGCGTCCTCGCGCACCGGCGGCGAGAAAAGCTGGCGCACCGATTCGGACTGGTCCACCGCCGCGATCACCGTCAACTGCTCGTGGTTCTGCACCGCCTGAAGGTCGGCCAGCATGAACACGATCAGCATCAGCGCCGCCAGACGCAGCCCGATCGCCGTCCACCTTCGGTAATCATCCAGC
>JBMCXL010000296.1:0-4331 GCA_048621015.1 Phycisphaeraceae bacterium | reverse complement strand
GCGCTGCGCCGCTGGCTCGTCGGCGGCGGACGCCTGTGGATCATGCTCGACCGCGTCGATCCGCACTGGCCCGAGCAGGTGCTCGGCGATTCGTGGAATATCACCGTCGTCGATCGCGTCGGCCTGCATCGCCTGACGCTCGAATGGGAAGACGAAACGCGCGACGTTCAATCCGACCACGGCATCCGCATGGTCCGCACCCTGGTGCCCGATGACGTGGAAGTGCTGCACCGCGTCGGCGGCTATCCCGCGTCGATGCGCCGCCCGGTCGGCCGCGGCGAGCTGCTGGTCACCACGCTCGGCCCCGAGGCGTGGCTCGACCCCCCGGACGAGCAGGCCGAGGACGACAATCCCGTCGCCAGCAAGGCCCTCGGGGAGTTGCGCGTCCTGTTCAGCATGCGCGACCTCAGCGAGGAGCACAGCGACGCCGTCACCAGCGCGTTTCGACCGTTCGTCACCGATCAGATCGGCTATTCCATTCTCGATCGTGGCTCGGTCGCGAGCGTGCTGGCCGTGTTCATCGTCGCGCTGATCGCCGCCGGTACGCTGCTGGCCTGGCGCGGTCGGCTGGAGATGATCGGCGTGGTCGGCGCCGCGACCGCGATCGTCGCCGCCGCCGTGTTGTATCTCATCGGCCTGACCCATCACGGCAACCTGCCGCCCAGCATCGCCGAGGTGCAACTGGCCGACACCAGCATCGACCAACCCTACGCGCGCACCGAGAGCACCGTCGGCATCTTCCTGCCCGCCAACCTCGGCGGCGACCGCGGCCTGCGCGGCACGGGCGGTGTGATGTGGCCTTCCAGTGTCGACCAGCTCGGCCGCACGTTCCGCCTGATCTGGACCGACCGCAATCAATGGGAGATTCCACCGGCCAACGCGTCGCTCGGCCCGCGCACGGTGCACACGCTCAGCGGCGAGCACGCCCAGCGCCTCGACACGCCGGTGTATGCGACGCTGCGCTTCAACGACGACGGCACACTGGTCGGGCACGTGCGGCCCGGCCCGTACACGCAATGGGAGGACGGCGTCGTCGCCACGGCGCAGGGGCGCATGGCCGTGCGTTTCGAGCGCGAGGAAGGTGATGAGAGCGAACGGCCGCGCTTCGAGGTGCGCCCGCAGCGCCTCGGTGACGAGCAGTTCATCGCCGGCGGCACCGTGACCACCGAGCAGCAGCGCCGTCAGCGCATCTATCGCACGCTCGCCGAGACGCGCGGCTTCCCCCCCGAGCCGATGCTGCTGGCGTGGGTCGGCGGCGGCACGACCGGCATCGATCTGGCGCCGACCGACGAGACGTCGCGCCGCAGCGGTGAAACGCTGCTCATCGCGCCGCTGCGCGTGCAGCGGCCGGCGCCGGGGACGCGCCTGACAGTGCCGGAGTCGCTGATGCGCGTGACACGGGCGCGCGACGTCGCGAGCGAGTATCGCTCCATCAGCTTTTACACCGAGGATTCGGGCTGGAACTACCCGCTGCGCTTCCCCACCAAGGGACTGATGCGTTACCAGCCGCCGACGGGCGTGGGGCGACTGGCGATCGAGTCGGCGACCGTCACGCTCGACCTGCGCGCTCCCGGCTGGCCGTTCGAGCTGTTCGTGATGCGCAACGGCCGGGAGCGGACCGTCCATCGCGGCGAAGGCTCGACCGGCCCGATCACTGTCGAACTGGCCGGCAACGACGTGCCGATGATGAACGATGACGGCAGTTTCTACATCGGCCTGAGCATGATCGCCCCGCCGGGCACTGCCTCCGACACCTGGGCGCTGCGCCGCATGGGCGTTTCGATCACCGGCACGGCGCGCCCGGCGCCTTCACGCGGACGTTAATGGATTGACGGTCGCAGGGCAGGACAACCGCATACGAAGTGACGCGACTTGTCGCGCGATTGAACCCAACTTCCACCCCGCGCTGCCACCAGGCATCGGCCACGGGAGAGACGCATGAGTGAGCAACCCGTCGTTCAAACCAAAGAGCTGACCAAAAAATACGGCGACTTCACCGCGCTCGATCGGCTGAGCATCAGCCTCGACCGCGGGCACATCCTCGGGTTCATCGGACCCAACGGCGCCGGCAAGACCACCACCATCAAGATCCTCGTCGGCCTGGCGCAGCCCACCTCCGGCAGCGCCACCATCGCCGGCGCCGATTGCGTCACCGAAGCCCGCCAGATCAAGCGCCTCGTCGGCTACATGCCCGACGTCTTCGGCGGCTACGACAACATGCGCGTCACCGAATACCTCGACTTCTTCGGCGCCGCGTTCAAGATCCCCCGCAAAGAGCGCGGCAAGCGCATCGCCGAATGCCTCGAACTCACCGGCTCGACCTACATGAAAGACCGCTACGTCGAGGCGCTGTCCCACGGCATGAAGCAGCGCGTCGCCATCGCCCGCACGCTCCTGCACGACCCGCAGGTGCTCATCCTCGATGAGCCGGCCAACGGCCTCGACCCGCAGGCGCGCATCGAGATGCGCCAGATCCTGCTGCGCCTCGCCGAGATGGGCAAGACGCTCATCGTCACCAGCCACATCCTCCCCGAGCTCTCGCGCATCTGCGACACCGTCGCCATCGTCATCCAGGGCCAGCTCCGCGCCTTCGGCACGCTCGACAGCATCATGCGCCAGATCAGCCAGCGGCGCATCTTCGAGCTGGTCCTGATCGACAGCCAGCAGGTCCAGCGCGTCGCCGAAACACTCGAACAGATGCTCGGCCCCGACGCCGAAGTCACGCCCTCCGAGACCGAGGGCGAAATCCGCTTCACCACCGACAAGACCGACGAGCAACTCGCCGAGCTGCTCGGCAAGATCACCAGCTCCGGCCTGAAGGTCGCCCAGTTCCGCGAAGTCCCGCTCGACCTCGAGGACGCGTTCCTCAGCGTCACCAAGGACGTCACCGGCGGCAGCGGCGACCGCCCCGCGGGCAAGATGTCCGAGCCCGCGTCGAACGCGCCGAGCGCGAAAGCCGCGGGGTAAGCAGCCGCTTGCGGCTTCGCACGTCGCCGACGCGCGGATGACTCGTATGGCGCCAAGCCGCAAGCGGAATCGATGAAGATCATTCCGTGGAGAAGTGAACGCACATGGACAACCCGATCGTCAAACGCGAATTGCTCGGCACCCTGCGCACGCGCCGCGCGCTGGTCGTGCAGATCCTGCTCGCCATCGCGCTGGCCGCGCTCGTGCTGCTGCGCTGGCCCACCGACGCGCGCGTCGACTTCGACGGCCTGCGCGCCCAGCAGGTGCTCAGCGTCTTCGGCTACGGCCTGCTCACCGGCGTGATCCTGCTCGCGCCGGTCTTTCCCGCCGCCAGCATCGTGCGCGAGCGCCAGGCCGGCACGCTCGCGCTGCTGCTCAACTCGCCCATGAAAGCCTCCTCGATCGCCGCCGGCAAGCTCGCCGGCTCGCTCGGGTTCATTCTCCTGCTCATCCTGCTCAGCGCCCCGCCCGCCGCCGCATGTTTCGCCATGGGCGGCATCGACGCCGGCGACTTTGCGATGATGTACCTGGTCGTCTTCGCGCTGGCGTTTCAATATGCCACGCTCGGCCTGCTCATCAGCAGCTTCGCCACCTCCGTCGATTCGTCGCTGCGCCTGACCTTCGGCGGCGTGCTGCTGCTCGCGGTCATCTCGCTCGGCCCGCACCAGTTCCTCGGCGCGACCGCCACAGGCACAACCGCCACCGTCATCGAATGGGTGCGCTGCCTTTCGCCGATTCCCGCCATGGCCGAGGCCATGGGCAACGACACCGTCCTCACCGGCGGACTCAGCACCACCGGCAGCGCCGCGCGCTTCATCGTCCTGGCGTTGCTCTCGGGTGCCGGGTTTCTCGGTTGGACTGCGCTGCGCCTGAACCAGCGCCTGTTCGACAAGCCGCGCGACGCCGGGCAGGTCACCGACGAGCGCTCGCGCGGGGCGCAGGTGTTCCGGCGCATCATGTACCTGTGGTTCTTCGATCCGCAGAAGCGCTCCGGTCTCATCGGCCCGCTGTCGAACCCCGTCATGGTGAAGGAGCAGCGCTGCCGGCGCTTCGGCCGCGGACACTGGATGATGCGCATGATCGGCGCGTGCCTCATCCTCTCCCTGGCGCTGGTGCTTGCGACCACGTCGCGCACGATCGAGTGGGGCGTCGAATCGCTCGGCGGCGTGATGGTCGCCCTGCAAATGGGCCTGGTCATCCTCATCACGCCCGCGCTCGCCAGCGGCCTGATCAGCAGCGAGCGCGAAACCGGCGGCTGGCAGCTCATGCGCATGACCCCGCTCTCGCCGATCACCATCATCGTCGGCAAGCTGCTCAGCGTGACGTGGACGTTGCTGCTTTTGCTGCTCGCCACGGTGCCGGCC
>JBMCXL010000295.1:0-4379 GCA_048621015.1 Phycisphaeraceae bacterium | reverse complement strand
CCCGCAGAAGGCTCCTTCGTCGCCATCTGCGGGGTGATCGTCCAACACACGCGCTCACGAAATCAATCGAATCGTCAGTGGATAGCGGTAGGCCGTGCCTTCGTTCGCCTTCATCGCCGCGATGATGATGAAGACCAGGTCCGCGATGCCGATCACCGGGATCAGCAGCAACGGCACGATGAGGAAGAACAGGAAGCCGCAGGCGAAGAGCGCCAGCGTGACCGTGATCTGGAAGTTCAGCGCTTCCTTGGCCTGGTCGGCCACGAATGGCATCTCATCCTTTTTGATCAGCCAGATCACCAGTGGCCCGACGACGTTGCCGAAGGGAATGACAAACCCCGCCAGCGCCGTCACGTGGGCGAGCATGCCCATCGTGCGCTCGTCCTTGGAAATCTCGCCGCCTGCCACACCGCCGGCCGGACCGGCAGGTTGACCACCGCTGCTCGACTCGTTCACGTTCGGATCATGAGGGGATTCAGCCATGATGCTGGTTCGCTCCTTCGTAGGGGCCGGGTGATCGTCGCCGCGGGTTCGCCCGCTTGTGGAGCCGACCTACCGGCACCGAGTATCGGCTTCCGCGTCGCGGCGTCAAGATCGCCGTCAATCCGCGCTCGCCGGCGCGGCCGGGATGAAGGTACCATGGCGGCATGTACCGAGTGCGCCGCCACGATCTTTCGCCGCGTGTCGAGCTGCTGCCGATGATCGACGTCATCTTCCTGCTGTTGACGTTTTTCATCTACAGCATGGTGGTGCTCGTGCGGCCGCAGTTGTTGCCGGTCCAGCTTGTGCCGGTGGGGGAAGGCGAATCCGCCGAGCCTGGGCAGGTGCAGGCGATCACGCTCGATGGGCAGGGCCGGTTGCACCTGAACCGCGAGCCGGTCACCGCGGCGGCGCTCGATGAGCGGTTGCGCGCCTGGGCGCGGCAGGAGTCGCCGCCGCGGCTGTTCCTCGCGGTCGAGCAGAATCCCGGCGCGAGCGCGGCCACCATCGATCGCGCGCCGATGTTGATCCGGTTGATCGAGCGCGTGCGCAGCGCCGGGATCGAGGATTTCGCCGTCGTCGGCCCGCCGCCGGACGGCGCACCCGTGGAGCGGTGAGAGGCGATGGCGATGCAGACTCCGCGCGACTCATTTCTCCCGCTGCTGGTGGCGCTGCTGATTGCGGTGGCGGGTCACGTCGTGCTGATCCCGTGCCTGCTGGTGGCGATGGAGGCGCATCGGTGGTGGAGTCGGCAAAGCGATTCGTCGCTGCCGTTGCGGGAGCTTGCCGATGAGCGCGTCGAACTGGGTCGGCCGCTGACACAGGCGGCGCGCATCGCGTGGATACCGTACGAGGATGCACGCGACCTGCTGGCGCCGCACGCCTCACGCACCGAGCAGCCAGCCTTGCAAAGCCGCGTCGAGCCGACACCAGGCGCGCCGTTGGAGCTGGACCCGACACCACCAGCCCCGTCAAGCGCCGAAGCCGCCGATCAACCCGCGCCGGCGGAGATGCCGGCCCCGTCCACATTGACCACCCCGCCGCGTGTCGCCGGCGAACTGCCGCCAGCCAGCGAGACGGAGGCGCCCTTTCAGCAGCCACGCGCAGCGCAGGCGGCGCGCGACGAGTCTGCGCGCCCGACATCCGCGCCGCGCAGCGATCGCGAGGCCGACCTTGCAGCGCTCACGGAAACGGTGCACCGCGTCTCGCCGGGCGAAGTGCTTACCGCAGGTGGTCTGGAGATCAAGCCCGCGCGCCCCGACTTCTCCGCCATCGCGCGGGCCAGTGCCGCGCCGCGCAATCCCGTTGTCGCCATCACCTTCGCGCCTGACGGCGAAGTGCTCGAGGCCAGGCTGCTGCGCGACACCGGGGAGGTGAACGTCGACGCGCCGATCCTGCGCAGCCTTTACCGTTGGCGCGCCGCCGGCGAAACGCTGGAGGCGCTGGACTCGCCGATCACCCTTCGCTTCCACTTCCTTCTGATGGATACGGGCGAATGAGCGGAGTTCGCCACCCGCCCCGAGCCTCGCCTTCAAAGGAGGGGGCAGAGCGGTGAAACCAGCGCCGACAGACCATTTCCCCGCGCTCCCCAAAGCCCGTGGATGGCGAGTCCGCGAGCCTTCCGCGGGGTTGCCGCTGCGTGGTGAAACAGGCACCAGGCGCAGCGCGGCCCAGCCCAGCTTCCACGCCTCCTCCGAGGCACGCGGCCTTCGGCCTCAGCCCCAGCCACCCGGGCGCAAATGCAAAGTGGCGCATGATCCCCGCTGCGGTGGTGGTTTACGTTGCCAGGGTGGGGTGTCACGGCTTGACCCGAAGGGCAAGCCGTGCCTCGTCCGGCGCTCGCACGGCTTACCGCTTCGCGGATAAGCCGTGGCATCCGTCAAAGTATCCCACCACCCCGCTGCGGCGGACTGGACGCTTCCGGGGATGGATGCCTATAATGAAGTGTTCAGAGGATTGCTCTTTGACATTGGGGCCGACCGGTATCGACCGGACAGGGTAAGGTTTGCGGTGGCGCGTCGCGGCGCACGCTGGCCGCGTCAACAAGCGTGCACCTTATAAATGCCGACGATGAAATCGCCGGTCGGATCGGCTTCGAGCCGGTCCGCATGGCTGCCTAAACAGTGGCCACGTCGTTCATCCGTTTGCCTGTGACGGCTGAACGATGACAGACCAGCAGGCTCGTCCGCGCCCGACGCCTGGGCGGGTGCGGACTAAACATTACTCGGGCTGGGCGATGCGAAGGCTGTCGGTGGCCGCCGCGTCGTCGAGATCAAAGCACCGACTACACGCGTAGAAGCCGCAAACTGACTGTCACGGGACGGGGGTTCGACTCCCCCCGGCTCCATTTCATTTCCGCTTGCCCGGGAACCAAATCCCCGATGATTTGGCTGTTTCTTCGGGCAGGCCGCCCTCTCGCCGTCATCGAGTTGATGATTGAGTTGATGCTATCGAGCGGCGGAAGGAAGCGCACGTTCACGGCATCTCATCAACCGGAGCATCCGCGCCCCGGCCTGGCCCCGCTCGCCGCGGATCGTGATGCGCTGCCGCGCCGCCTCTTGGCGTGTTTGCGCATCCGACCAAGCGGTGCGATCATGCCAACGCCGTGCGAAACGATGCAGCCCATCATCCTGAATCATGTCGCGGCCGCGCGCTGGTGCAGCACGCGGCGCATCAGCCGCAGGTAGTTGCCGCCCCACACTTTCGCGACCTCCTCCTCGTTCAGCCCATGTGCGAGCAGGCAGCGCGTCAGCTCGGGCAGATGCGCGACGTCCGTAACGACCGGTGCGACATCCGCGGGCAAGCCGTCGAAATCGGAACCGATCGCCACATGATCGATGCCGACGCGCTCGGCGACGTAGCAGACGTGCTCGGCGACACGGTCGATGCTCGGGTGCTCGTCATCGAGAAACCACGGCGCGAACGCGATGCCGATCACGCCGTCGGCGTCCGCCAGCGCACGGATCTGGTCATCGGTCATGCATCGCCACTGCGGACACAGCGCGCAGGCGGCCGTGTGCGACATCATCACCGGCAGGCTCGATCGTTCGAGTACCTGATAGAACGCCCGGTCGTTGATATGCGCCAGGTCCGTGAGGATGCCCAGCTCGTTGCTGAGCGCAAGCACCTCTTCGCCGAACTCGCTGAGGCCGCGCCCTTCGCGCCGGGCGCGCCGGCGCTCCGCTGCGTTGCACGGCCCGGTGGGGCTGGGCTCGCCCTGAAGCATCTTGCGATCCTCGCCGCCTTCGCCGTGCGTGATGCCCAGTACGCGCACTCCCAGCCGATGCAGCAACCGCAGCACATCCGCCTCCCCTTCGAGCCAGCGGCCCGCACCTTCGACACCCATCACGACGGCGATGCGCGCGGTTGCGCGCGCGGCCTCGACCTCAGCCGCGCTGCGGGCAAGCTGAAGCGTCTCGCCGTGCTGTTCGATCTGCGTCAGCACCTGCTCGATCGTGGCCCAGACGTTGGCCGCCGCGCCGTTACCGACGATGAAGATTCCGCCATCCATCCCGCCACGCTGCATGCGCGGCACGTCCATGTCGCAGGTCGGGTCTTCGCGCATCCAGTCCATCGGCCGATCGCCGCGCGCGATGCGCTTCACCGGCGTGTCGTTGTGGCCATCGAAGACCAGCACGCGCTCGTGCACCGTCGCCGCCTGCTCGTGGCTGATCTGATGTTGGGGTGAGGGTTGTGACATTCGTCTGACCTTTCCGCCGGAAAAGGCATCGCGCGACGGCCTCGCACTCAGTCGTCCGATCTGCTGATACAACCGCTCGATCAACTCCGGCCGGCGCGCTCAACCCCCTCCCTTGAGGGAGGGGCAGGGGGAGGGTGGGTGCCTGAACACCGGGTGCGCCTGTTTGCTCAGGCGCTTCTGAACTTCAGACCTTCACCCT
>JBMCXL010000294.1:0-4383 GCA_048621015.1 Phycisphaeraceae bacterium | reverse complement strand
CCCTGCCCCTCCCTCAAGGGAGGGGGGTTGAGAGGGTGTGCGCTCGTTCAGCGCGACGTGCCGCCGTTGTTCGCCGACTTGCCGCTGCGCCGCTTGCTCGTGCTTTTCGTGGTGCGCTTCTTCTTGCGCTTGCTGTTGCCTTGTGAATTGGAAGCCTGCTTGCGCGTGTGCTCGTTCAATGCGCGCAACGGCAGCAGGTCCGGCACGTGGCGCAGCGCGTCGATGCTGATGATGCCCTGCTTCGCCTTGTCCAGGCCATCGTCGAGCATCGTGTCGGGGTCCTTCTCGTGCACCTGTCGGCGCAGCGCATGCTCGTCCATACCACCGAGAATCGCTTCGTAGTCTTCCTCGTCGAGCTGCCAGATGTCGAAGATGCCCGTGCGGCCGCGATAACCCTGGCCGTGACAATGCTCGCAAGCGCCCGCTTGCCAGATGCGTTGCGGCGGCTTGACGCCCGCGGCGCGCAGCCAGCGCTTCTGCTCGTCCGTCGGCTTGTCTTCGTAGCAGCACTCCGGGCACAGCCGGCGCACCAGGCGCTGCGCGATCAGCATGTTCAGCCCCACCGCGATCTCGTTGTCCGGCAGGTGCCAGTTGCGGAAGGTGGTCACCACGCCCACCGGGTCGCGGCTGTGCATCGTGCTGAGCACGACGGTGCCGCGGTTGGCGGCGGTGAGCCCGGCCTCGGCGCTTTCGCCATCGCGGATCTCACCGAGCATGATGTAGTCCGGGTCCATGCGCAGGATCGCCTTCAGACCCTCGGCGAAGTTGAGCTGATGGTCCTCGTCCACGGGAATCTGATTGATGCCGGCCACTTCGTATTCAACCGGGTCCTCGATGGTGAAGATCGAACGATGGAGCTGGCTCAACTCGCGGATGATGCTGTAGATGGTGGTGGTCTTGCCGCTGCCGGTGGGTCCGCAGGCCAGGAGCATGCCGGAGGTGCTTTTGAGCCATTCATGCAGGCGTTGCAGGTCGTGGTCGCGCAGGCCCAGCGCGCTGAGGCGCTGCTCCAGCAATTCGGGGCGCAGCAGGCGGATGACCAGCACCTCGCTGTCGAGGCAGGGCGCCACGGCGAGGCGCAGGTCCAGGTCGCGATCATCGAGCGTGTAGGTCAGGCGCGTCTGCTGCGGGCGAAAGACGTGGCCGGGGTCGATGTCGCCGATCGCCTTGAAGTGATTGAGCAGGCGGCCGCCGTGCGTGCGCGGCAGCAGCGCGGCGTCGAGCAGTTCGCCGTCGATGCGAAAGCGCACGCGTGTCGAACCGTCCATGGGTTCGATGTGAATGTCCGAGGCGCGCTCGTTCACCGCGTCGCGCAGCAGCGAGTCGGCCAGGGCGTCCATCTCGCGCGCCGAGGCGGTCGCCGCGGCGCCGCGCGCCGCCAGGAGCGAGGTGAACTGCTGCGCGAGGATCGCGCCGTTGTCGTGGGTGCCACCGTGCTCGAAGGAACTGCCGGTCGTTTCATCGGGGGACGTGGGGGTTTGAGCCATGGCTCCCTCCAGAGAGAAAGGTCGGTACCCTGAGCATATCGCACACGTGCCTTGGGGGAAGCCTAGAATTGTTGGGTCGGCCGATTCAACCACCACGCCGCCCCGTGACCGAGCCAAAACCGCGCCCGGCGCTGTCCACCCCCTGCCATTTCGGCAGCCCCCGGCGGCGAGGTGGCGGGTCAAATCGTCGAAAAATCAGGACTTACGCACAATTCGACAGGCGCACGGTTTGCAAGAGTCTTCTCAGGGGGCGGCTTGGCATGCGTAGACCGCTCCGCCCGCCCACCCGCTGTGCGAACACGCGAAGCAGGCTATGGCTGTCAAGTTTCAGGACTATTACCAGACACTCGGTGTGAGCCGGGACGCCTCGCAGGACCAGATCAAGCGGGCGTACCGCAAGCTCGCGCAGAAGTACCACCCGGACCGCAACAAGGACGACCCGGAGACCCAGTCCAAGTTCGCCAAGATCAACGAGGCGTACGAAGTCCTGGGCGATCCGGAGAAGCGCAAGAAGTACGACCAGTTCGGCGCCAACTGGAAGCAGGGCCAGGAGTTCGACCCGCGCCAGTACGGCTTCGACCCGAGCCAGTTCGGCGGCGCCCACCGCGCCGGCGCCACCGGCGGTGGACGCGGCCAGAGCTTCCGCTTTCACACCACCGGCGACGCCAGCGACTTCTACGACTTCTTCGAGGCGTTCTTCGGTCGCGGCGGCGGTGGTGGTGGGGCCGGCGGTGGCGGCGGCGCGCGCTTCGAGGATCTGTTCGAACAGGCGGGCCGAGGCGGTGGCGCCGCCCAGCAAGCCGCGCCCGAGCAGGAAGCGGAGATCACCATCTCCCTGCACGAAGCGTTCCACGGCTCCACGCGCCGCATCAACCTCCAGGGCCCCGGTGGCACGCGCAACGTCGACGTCAAAATCCCCGCCGGCGTCACCGACGGCTCCAAGATCCGACTGCGCGGCGAAAACCTGCTGCTGAAAGTCCGCATCGCCGAAGACCCGCGCTTCGAAGTGAGCGGCCACGACCTGACCGCGACGGTGCGCATCACGCCCTGGGAAGCAGCGCTGGGCGCGAAAGTCGACGTCGCCCTGCCGGACGACCACGCCACGGTCACCGTCCCCCCCGGCTCGCAATCCGGCCAGCGCCTGCGCCTGCGCGGCAAAGGCATGCCCAAGCGCGGCAAACCCAACGAGCGCGGCGACCTGTTCGTCCGACTCATGATCGCCGTACCCAAACAACCGACCGACGAAGAGCGAAATCTGTTCGAGCAGTTGAAGGAGAAATCGAAGTTCAATCCCCGCAAGTAACAGCGATCAAACCGATCGAGGTGAAACGATGGACCCCAACCGACTGACCCAGAAAACACAGGAAGCCGTTCACGAAGCGCAGAACGAAGCCGTCCGCTTCGGCCATCAACAGGTGGACGTCGAGCATCTGCTGCTGGCGCTGGTCAAGCAGGATGGTGGATTGATCCCGCGCATGCTCCAGCGCATGGATGTGCAGCCGCAGACCGTCGTAAACGAACTGGAACAGGCGCTGCAAAAGCGCCCGTCCGTCACCGGCCCCGGCGCCGAACCCGGCAAGGTACTGGTCACCCCGCGCCTCAACCAGACGTTCACCGACGCGGAAAAGGAAGCCAAGCGCCTCAAGGACGAGTACGTCTCCGTCGAGCACCTCGTCCTCGCCATGCTCGGTGAAACCGACGGCGAGGCGCGCCAGATCCTCGAACGCCACAACATCGACCGCAACGTCTTCCTCGGCCTGCTCAGCCAGGTGCGCGGCCACCAGCGCGTGCAGTCGCCCAACCCCGAGCAGACCTACGAAGCGCTCGAGCAGTACGGCCGCGACCTCGTCCAACAGGCGCGCGACGGCAAGCTCGATCCCGTCATCGGCCGCGACGAGGAAATCCGCCGCACCGTGCGCATCCTCTCGCGCAAGACCAAGAACAACCCCGTCCTCGTCGGCGAGGCGGGCGTCGGCAAGACCGCCATCGCCGAGGGCCTGGCGCAGCGCATCGTGCGCGGCGACGTGCCCGAGGGCCTCAAGGACAAGACGATCTTCGCCCTGGACATGGGCGCGCTGATCGCCGGCGCCAAGTATCGCGGCGAGTTCGAGGAGCGGCTCAAGGCGGTGCTCAACGAGGTGAAGGAATCCGAAGGCCGCATCATCCTGTTCATCGACGAACTGCACACGATCGTCGGCGCCGGCAAGGCGGAAGGCGCGGTCGACGCGGGCAACATGCTCAAGCCGATGCTCGCGCGCGGCGAGCTGCACTGCATCGGCGCGACCACGCTCGATGAATACCGCCAGTACATCGAGAAGGACGCCGCGCTGGAGCGCCGCTTCCAGCCGGTGATGATCGACCAGCCGACGCCGGAGGACACGATCTCCATCCTGCGCGGCCTGCGCGAGCGGTTCGAGGTGCACCACGGCGTGAAGATTCAGGACAACGCCCTCGTCGCCGCCGCGACATTGAGCCACCGCTACATCACCGATCGCTTCCTGCCCGACAAGGCGATCGACCTGGTGGATGAAGCGTGCGCCCTGATCCGCACCGAGATCGACTCGATGCCGAGCGAGCTGGACCAGATCACGCGCCGCGTGATGCAGCTCGAAATCGAGGAACAGGCGCTGAAGAAGGAAAAGGACGAGGCATCGAAGAAGCGCCTCGAACAGCTGCGCAAAGAACTGGCCGATCTGCGCAGTCAAGCCGACACGATGCGCGCCCAGTGGGAGCAGGAAAAGCAATCGGTCGGCAAAGCGCAGCAGCTTCGCGAGCAGTTGGAGCAGGCCCGCCACGAGCTGGAGCAGGCCGAGCGCAATTACGACCTGGAAAAGGCCGCGGAGATTCGCCACGGGCGCATCCCCGAGCTTCAGCGCCAGATCGACGAGGCCGAGCA
>JBMCXL010000293.1:0-4384 GCA_048621015.1 Phycisphaeraceae bacterium | reverse complement strand
CGCACGCACCATCCCCGAGTTCCACGACGCCGGCGCCCGCTTCATGAACGCCGAGTCCGACCACGCCTGGGGGCCCAACGGCCTGGGCTATTACCTCGCCACGCGCCTGCTCTGGGACGTCACCGATGCCGAGCGCGTGGACCAGATCGTCGACGATTTCCTCGAAAAATCCTTCGGCTCCGCGAAAGAGCCGATGGGCGAGTTTTACGGTCTCATCACCGGCACCCCGCGCCCGCGCATCAGCAATCACCTGGTCGGCCGCATGTATCGCCTGCTGGACGAAGCGCGCAGCGCCACCTCCGATCCCGACGCACTGGCGCGCATCAACGACCTGGTCCTCTACACGCGCTATGTCGAACTGCACCGCGCCTACAGCAACGTCAAGGGCGACGGCAAGCAGGCGGCGCTGGATGAGCTGATGACCTTCGCCTGGCGCATCCGCAAGACGATCATGCCCGGCAGCGTCGGCGTGCTGGCGTATCTCAACCGCACGGTGCGCCGCGACAACAGCGGCCTGGAATGGGGCGAAGGCTACACCGCCACGCGCCCGCCCGAGCGCATGCGCGAGCGCGAGGACGAGCCGTTCTCCGAAAGCGAGCTTGCCGCGCTGATCGAAAACGGCATCGAGAACAACCCGACGCTCAACTTCGAGCCGATCGACTTCGCCAAGCGCCTCGCGCCCACGGCGCCGCTGAACCTGTCCGATGCAGGCGCGCTCGGCCGCAAGCCGACGAGCAGCCGCACGCGCGGCCGGGCCGAGTATTACACCTGGTTCGCCCAGCCCCCTGCCGCCATCGAACTGGAGATCACCACCGGCACGATCTACGACAACCGCGGCCCCGCAACCGTCACGCTCGAGCAGTGGGACGACGACTTGCAGGACTACGAAGCCGTCGACACGCAGGAAGTTCCCCCCGACAAGCAGCCGCACCGCATCGTCCTGCGCGGCCAGCGCCCGGGCCTGCACCGCGTCGTCGTCGAGGAGCGCATGAGCGGCACCACCACCGTCTGGCCCGGCGACCTGCCGCGCACCATGCGCACCAGCATGGAGCACGCCAATCACGTCCACGGCCGCGACGACTGGTACTTCTACGTCCCCAAGGGCACGCGCGTCATCGGCGCCTACGTCTCGGCGCGCGGCGGCCACATCGCGAACCCCGACGGCGAGCAGGTGGTCAGCTTCGAGAACGAGACCTTCCGCGACTACCTCAGCATCGACGTCCCGGAAGGCCAGGACGGCCGCCTCTGGCGCGCCCACCGCATCGCCGGCAGCGTGCAACTGCTCACCGTCCCACCCTACGGCGCCCCCAGCCCCGAGGACCTGCTCCTGCCCGCCGACGTGGTCGAAGCGGACGCCCGGTGATCGGGTCGCAGCGAATTTCTTGACTCGGCCCCCGCTCGAACCGACGATGGCTCCAGAGGGGATGTGGTGAATGACTGGGATGTGGAGCGGTGGAGAGTAGAGGGTAGAGCGTGAGGTGCGGTAGGCGCTCGCCACTCTCTACCCTCTACTCTTCACTCTCTACCGCTCGCTACCCACGGCACCTCCCCACTCCCCGGAAGAGGCGGTGAACCATGGCCGAGCCGAATGGATCGCCCGTCACCGTGGGTCAGTTGCTGGCCGTGCTCAGCCGGGTGCGACGGCATGCGCTGTTGGTCTGGGTGACGACGCTGGTGCTGGGCACGCTCGGCATCGCGGCGCTGCTGCTGGTCCTCGCCCTGTGGCTGGATCAGGTGCTGGTGCTGCCGGCGATGGTGCGCGCGGTGCTGCTGCTGATTGTCGTCGGCGGGCCGGCGTGGTTCGGACGCTGGGCGTGGCGCCGCCATCCGGGCGGGTCGGTCGAGGACACCGCCCTGCTCATCGAGCATCGTTATCCCTCGCTGGACAACGCGCTGATCAACAGCATCCAGCTCTCGCGCGAGATGCCCGAGGGTTGCGATGACATCGTCGCCGCGATCACCAACGAGGCGCAACAGGCCGTGCATTCGATCCGGCCGTCCGCGGCGGTGAGCAAGCGCGAGCTGAGCAGCGCGCTGGGCGTGGCGCTGGTGGCGGTGCTGCTGCTGATCGTGCACACGGTGGCGAGCGCGGAAGGACTGGGCACGGGCCTGCATCGCGTCCTCGCGCCGTTCGCCGACAACACGCTGACGCGCATCGTGGAGGTGACGCCGGGCGAAGCGGACGTGCTCAAGGGCGAACCCGTGGAGGTGGCGGTGCGCGTCGAGGGGCGCGTGCCGACGCGCGCGGAACTGGTCGGCGTGTACCCCGACGGGCGCGCGGTGCGCCTGGGCATGGCGGCGCCTTCACCGAGCAACCCCGAGCGGCTGACGACGCAGGTCGAGCGCATCGAGGACAACCTGCGCTACCACGTCGCGGCCGGCGACGATCGCTCATCAACCTACGAGCTGCGCGTGCACGAGCCGCCGGCGGTGAAGCGGATCACCCAGCAGATCGCGCCGCCGGAGTACATCCACGGCGAACCGGCGCAGGAGACCGGTGGCACAATTCGTGCGCTGGCGGGGTCGCAGGTGACGCTGCGCGTGGCGGCGACGGGACCGTTCGAAGCCGCGACGCTCGCGCTCAACGACGGGCGCGAGATCGCGATGACGGTGCGCGGCGTCGACGACAGCGCCGTGGGCGAAGCGACGCTGGAGATCGCGACGCCGGGGCATTACGACCTGGCGCTGACGCATCCGCTGGGCTTCACGAGCGAGCCGGTGCGTCACGACATCCTCGTCGAGCCGGACCGTTCGCCGCAGGTCAGCTTCGCCGAGCCGGCCGAGGACGCGCGCGTGTCGATCGATGCGCAGGTGCGTGTGCGCATCGAGGCGGGCGACGACCATGCATTGAAAGAGATCGCGCTGGTGCAGCTCGACCCGGAATGGCGCAACCTGCCGGAAGACGAGCGGCCCGAGCCCGAGCCGATCACGACGTGGACCTTTGACGATCGCGCCACGCACCAGGCCACGCGCGAGCATACGGTTTCCGTCGCCGAGTTGGGACTGGACGAGGAAACGCCCGTCGTCCTGCAAGCGGTGGCGCACGATTTCAACCCGCGCGGCGAGCCGGGCCGATCGGCGCTGCGCACGCTGCGCCTTCAGGCGCCGCGTCCTGACGACGAAGCGCTCGGCGACGAGGAAACGTACAGCCACGTCTCGCTCGAAAAGTTGATCGAACTGCAGCGCACCAATCTCGCCGCGAGCCGGGGCTTTCACGAAGCGCAGCAGGCGGAGACCGAGCCGGAGGATGATCTGCCCTCGATCCTCGCCCGCCAGGAGCGCATCCTGACCGACGCGATGGAGCTGGCCGAGACGACGGTCGGCGCGGCCGCGAACAACCCGTTCATCCAGCGCCGCCTGCGCGATCTGGCCGACACGCTCATGACCGCCGCGGTCTCGCAGCTTCAGCGCGTCGAGACCACCAGCCAGCCGACGCGCGTCATGGCCGAGGCGATCGCGACGCAGAAGGACATCCTCGACCAGCTCATCGTCGCTGACGCCCGGCAGGATTCGGAGCTGGCCGAGCGCCGCCACCGCGAGATCACCGAAGCGCTCGCCGAGCTGATCGCCAAGCAGGAAGCGCTGCGCGAGGACACCACCACCCAGGCCAACTCGCCCTCCGCGTTGTCCGCCCGGCAGCGCGTGCTGGCGCGCGAGGCGGGCATGGTGCAGCGCCTGATGGAGCGCGAGGCCAAGCGCGGCGCGACCGGTGACGAGAAGCTCGCCGAGCAATACGTCGCCGCCGCCGCCGCGTTCGACAAGCGCAGCGTGCGCGAGAACATGATCATCACCGTCGAGCGCCTGGGCGGTGAATCCTTCGATTCCGCCGCGTCCCTCCAGCAGCAGGTGCTCGCCGACCTCCGCGCGATCGAGAAGCTGCTGCGCGACATGGCGATGGAGGACGCGCGCGACAAGATGGAAGACGTCGCGGAAAGTCTGCGCGAAGCGAAGGACAAGGTCGACCGAATGGTCGACGTGCAGGAAGCGGTCACCGAGGTCGCCAAGGATCTCAAGAAGCGCACCGACAAGCGCGACGGCTCCACCGACGCGTTCAACAAGGACGTCAAGGATCTGGTCGAGGCGCGCGAGAACCTGCGCGACGCGATCGAGCAACTCGCCAAGGACCTGCACATCCACCCCGACACGCCCGTGAGCAATGACATGCTCACGGAACTGTCAGAGATTTTCGAGCAGGTCGATCAGAAGGCCGGCAGCGAGGATGCGCCCGTCTCGGAGATGGCCGTGTCGCGCGACGAGGGCACGCTCGAGATGCTCAAGAAGATGCAGGAGGAGATGGAAGAGCGCATGCCGGATGCGGAGATGTGGCTGCCCGACACGCCGGAGAACCTCCGCTGGCAGCGCGAGAACTTCGACCGCGATGAAC
>JBMCXL010000292.1:0-4399 GCA_048621015.1 Phycisphaeraceae bacterium | reverse complement strand
GCTACGGCTTCAACAAGAGCCACTCCACCGGCTACGCCATCGTCGCCTACCAGACGGCGTACCTGAAGACCTATTTCCCCGTCCACTACATGGCCGCGCTGCTGACCTACGAATCGGTCAGCACCGACAAGGTCGTCGAGTACATCGACGAGTGCAAGCGCGTCATGCGCCCCAATGGACAGCGCGGCATCGAGGTCAAGCCGCCGGACGTGAACCTTTCCGACATCGCCTTCACCGTGGTGTATGACGATGACGAGCCGCACGATGCCGCCCACGGCCACATCCGCTTCGGCCTCAGTGCGGTCAAGGGCGTCGGCGAAAAGGCAATCCGCGCGATCCTTGAGCAGCGCGAAAAGGAAGGCCCTTTCAAGAGCCTCTACGACTTCTGCGAGCGCGTGCCGCTGGGCGCGGTCAACCGCGCCACGATCGAGGCGCTGATCAAGTGTGGGGCGTTCGACGAGGTGCACGACATCGAGAATCGCGCCGCGATGATGGCCGCGCTCGACACCGCCATCAGCGCCGGCCAGCGCGCCGCCGCCGACCGCGAAGCGGGCCAGCTCAACTTCTTCGACGCCCTCAGCAGCGCCGGTTCTGAGGAGCGAAGCGACGAAGGGCCGGACCCCGCGCCCGACATCCAGCTCCCCACCGTCGAGCCCTGGACCACCCAGGAACAACTTCGCGTCGAAAAGGAAGTGCTCGGCTTCTACGTTTCCAGTCACCCGCTCGACGAACATCGCGACGCGCTGCACCGTTTCTCAACCTGTGACGTCAGCCAGGCCAAGCAGCTCGCCGCGGACGTGCCGGTCGTCATCGGCGGCATGCTCACGCGCGTGCGGCCGACGATGGTGAAGCGCGGTCGCTCCGCCGGCTCCAAGATGGCGATGCTCACCATCGACGACGGGCGCAACACGATGGAAGGCGTGACGTTCTCCGATGTCTACGCCCAGTGCTACCACCATCTCGAAACCGACCGCGTCGTGTTCCTGAAAGGCAAGATCGACCGCCGTCGCGAGGAGCCGGGCATCGTTGTCGACCAGGTCGTGCCGATCGAGCAGGCGCCCGAATCATTGACCGAGACCGTGAAGATCGTCGTGCAGGACCCCAAGCCCGGCCGCGACGGCACCGCGTTCAACGGCGAGTTCGCACGCCTGCGCGAACTGCTGCGCCAGGCCGCCAGCCGCGCCAATGGAAAATCCGCCGACGTCATGCTGCAATTGCACCAGGACGGCAAGTGCGTGCGCCTGCGCCTCAACGGCCTGCGCGTCGGCGTCGACCGCGAGCTGCCGACCAGCATCAACCATCTGCTCAACTCACACGAAGCGGGCAACGCCTGGTGCGAGCTCGTCGGCCCGCCCAAGATCAACCCCGACCACGTCTCCGGCGACATGATCCACCGCGACGACGCGCCCGAGCCCGAAAAGCTCACCTTCTCCATGCAGGACGACGGCGGGGAGTCGATCGACCGGTATTGAGACTCCCGATCATCAATTACCGATTGCGAGGGAACCGCTCGACATCGCTTGCGTCTTCGCGCTGTTCCTCGCCCAATGTTCACGTTCATCTGCGCGGCGGCAGAAATCGCGTGTCGCGCCCCGCATAGTGCCTGCGCTTCGCGAGCCTGTGGTTGATCCACTCGATCACCGCCGCATAGCCCAGGCTCGGCGCATCGCCCGGCAGGTAGTTCGCTGTCACCGCGATCACGCGGAAGCCCTGCTTGAGCTGGAACGTCAACGTCGGATCGCTCAGCTCGCGGCGCACCACGCGCAGGACATATTCCTCCGCGCTCATCTGCGCCGCATACCGGCTGTACCCGATCAGTCGCGCCCCGGCGCGAATCCGCCGCAACCGCAACCGGCGACACAGCGCCCGCCGCGCCGCGTAGATCTTCTTGCCGATGCCCCGGCCCTGCATGGCCGGATCGACCATCACCTCCGCGCCGTAGAGCGTTTTCCCCGATGGATCGTGATTGGTGAAGTAGCCGTAGTCGGTGATGCGGTTCCAGCTCACGTCCGCGTCGTAGTCTTCCCACGACACGATGAGGCTCGCGGCCATGCCGCAGATGCGTCCGGTCGCGGTGTCCTCGGCGACGAGCTGGCCTTCGGGAAACACCGCCAGGTGCGACGCGAGATAGCGATGCGCCCACGGATCCTTGTCGTAGACGCGCCGACTGATTTGAATGATCTGCTCGAAGTCGTCCGGCCGGGTGTTGCGCACCACGATCGGATCGACGGAAGGACGCGCCGCGCGGTCCGAAATGGATTTGGAGCACATAAATCACCGGGGGCATTGCCGATCAGCGAACAGCAACGCTCATAGCGTCACCAACTCGAGGCTCGACGTGACCTCGTCCGTCGTGACGCTATCGGTCAGCGGCAGCACGCTGCCGCTCTCTCTTGCTTCACGAATTGTATCAAGGTTGAGTTCGCCGATCACCATCATTTCCTGGTTCACGTTACCCTCGGCGAGGATGCCGTCGCGGGCGAACGGGAAGTCGGACGGGGTGAGCAGGGCGGCCTGCCCGTAATTCAGCGAGACGGCCGGCACCTGCGGCAGCGAGCCGACGGTGCACGCGTGGATGACGTACATCTGGTTCTCGATCGCCCGTGCCTGGGCGCAGTAGCGCACGCGCAGAAAGCCCTGGCGCTCGTCGGTGCAGCTCGGCACGATCAGCAGGTACGCGCCCTGCCGCGCCGCGGCGCGCGCCAGCTCGGGAAATTCCACGTCGTAGCAGATCGTCACCGCCAACCGCCCGATCTCGGTCTCGAACACCTTGAACTGCTTGTGCGGCGACATCTCCCATTCCTCGCGCTCCCAGGGCGTCATGTGCAGCTTGCCCTGCACGTCCCACTCGCCGTTCGGGCTGAAGATATAGCACTCGTTGTAGACGGTCACGTCGTCGGGCGGGTCCATCGCCGGCAGCGTCCCGCCGACGATGTAGAGGCCGCTGTCTTTCGCCAGGCTCTGCATCAGCTCGACAATGCGCGCTTCCAGGTCAGCCAGGTGGCGGATCTGATCGCGGATCGGCCGCTCGACGTTGTTCAGCGTCAGCAATTGACAGGTGAAATATTCAGGAAAGACCAGCAGCTTCGCATCGTAGTCCGCCGCCGTGCGCACCAGCGCCCGCACCTGCTCGGCGAACTCGTCGAAGCGCGCCACCGGGCGGATGAAGTATTGCAGCGTGGCGACACGGATGCGGCTCAGGGGCATAGGCAGGCTCAGGGTAGGAAAAAGAGGTCAGCGCGGGCGAATCCCACATGATAACCCCTTCCCCCTCATGAAGCGACGCGACTTGTCGCGTTTCTCCCGCGGCTCGCCAAGATCGCCGCCCCCGCCAGCGCCACGCCCACCACCGTCATCCACAACGTCGGCTTCACCAGCAGAAACGCCGACCCCAGCAGCATCACCCGCGCCCACCAGTTCAACCGCCCCCACGCATACCCTTGCAAGGCCATCGCGAAGCACACCATCCCCGTCAACGCCCCCGGCAGCACCCACGCCACTTCCACCCACGTCACATCGATCAGCAGCAACTCGTGGTTGAAGAAGAACACCAGCGGCAACAGGAACGCCGCCAGGTCCAAGCGGAACGAGGCGATCCCCGTGCGCACCGGGTCCGATCCCGCGATCCCCGCCGCCGCGTACGCGCACAGGCCCACCGGCGGCGTGTCGTCGGCGAGGATGCCGTAATAGAACACGAACAGGTGCGTCGCCAGCAGCAGCGGCAGGGCGTACTCCACCTGGTCCGGCGCCGCGATGTCGAGGATCGCCGGCGCGGTGAGCGTGGCCATGATGATGTACGTCGCCGTCGTCGGCAGGCCGATGCCCAGCAGGATGGACGCGGCCGCGGTCATCACCAGCGCCGGCAGCAGCGCGCCGCCGGAAAGCTCCTCGATGATGCGCGTGATCTTGAAGCCCAGCCCCGTCTGCGCCACCACGCCGATGATGATCCCGCAGCACGCGCACGCGCACGCAATGCCGATCATGTTCATCGCCCCGTCGCGCATCGCCGCCACGCTCTGCGTCAGAAAGTGATGCACGCGCCCCCGAAAGCCCACGGTCTCCGACCGTGGGCGCTGCGTGCCCCCTCGCTCCTTCACGCGCTCCAACCCATACGCCGTGCGCGGCCCCACCATCGCGATCACAAAAAACACTCCCAGCGTCAACCAGATCGTCCACGTCGCCGCCGTCGAAGGCGTGCGCCGGTCAATCTCAAACCCCATCGGCTCGGTCAGCCACCCCGGCAAACCCAGCAACAACACCAGGATCGCTATGAACGGCAGATTCAGATGCATCCCGCGCAGCAGCGTGCGCCAAAGCGGCGGCCGCTCCGCCACGTCCGTCGCCTGAATCCCACTGCGCAGCGTCTCCAGGTGAATCATCGTGAAGATCACCGTGTAGC
>JBMCXL010000291.1:0-4446 GCA_048621015.1 Phycisphaeraceae bacterium | reverse complement strand
TCCTGCGGCACGGTCTTCAGCGCCGCCAGATAGATGATGCAGCCCGGCCCCGCCGAGGCCCACACCATCGGGATCACGCAGAACAGCATCGCCAGGTGCGCCTGGTTCAGCCACTCGGTCGTCTCGAAGTCGAACGCGCCCACGAGCTGCGACAGCGTCGCCCACACCGCCGACCAACCCATGTAATCGGCGGGGTTCTGCCCCTGCTGCGCCAGCGAGTTCAGCATCACCTCGGACGGCCCGATGTACGCGCTGATCAACGGCGAGAGCGTCACCCCCACCAGCGCCAGGCCCGCGGCCAGGATGCCGCCGCGCACCGGCCAGCTCAGTTCATCGAGCTTGAACGGCAGCCACAAGAGCAGCGCCACCAGCGACAGCCAGATCGCCAGCAAGACCCACTTCACCAGTGTCGCGCTCACGTCGCCCAGCATGTTCGCCGACAGCATGATCTGGTTCAGCGCCCCGTTCTCGGCATAAAGCTGCCGCCACAGGAACACCACGATCACGCCGCTGATGATCTGCGGCAGGTAAAAGATCGTGCGGAAGGTGTACTTCGCCGCTTCGGTCGGCACCTCGTCCAACAGCAGCGCCAGGAGGATCGGCGGCCAGAAGCCCAGGCCCACCGCCAGCGCCGCGAACAGGAACGTGCGCCCGAACGCCGCCCAGAAGCGGTCGTCGAACACCGCGTTGGCGAAGTTGTCAATGCCGACGAACGAACTGTCGATCACCAGCTCGAAATCGAACAGCGAGATCAGCGCCCCGCCGCTGAGCGGGCCGTAGTCCCAGAACACCAGCAGCGCCACCACGGGCGCGAGCAGGATGTAGCCGGTGATGAACCGCCGCAGCGGCTGGCCCTCCAGGCTGTGCTTCTCCTCCCGGCTGAAGGCGCGCCAGACCCAGACCATCGACGCGGTGAACGCGATGACCACCATCAGCAGCACGATCCCGCCGACCACGCGGCGGGTCTGCATCTGTTCCTCGCTGAGCCGGCCGAGCGTCTTGGTGTTGACCTCGTCCTCCGCTTCCTGGAGCCATTCGAGGATCTGCGCGATGGCCTGCTCGTCGGTGTAGCCGCCGAGCCCTTCCTCCAGCAGCGCGCGGTTGATCGGCTCGGACATGCGCTGGTAGATGAACTGCGTGTTGCGGCCGAAAGGCTCGGGCGTGCCGTTCTCGACGCCGGCCTCGAACGCTTCGCGCCAGCCCTGGGGCACGCGGCGCAGCAGGTCGGTATAGCCGAACTTCTCGAGCTGCAGCGGATTCACGAACTGGCCGTAACCGCTTTCGACGAACACGCCCGTGCGGATGCGCTGCGCCTCCTCGCCGGTGAGGTACCAGATGTACCTCATCACCGCGAGCTTCTGCTGCGGGCTCGAGCCGGCGAACACGCCGACCATGCGCGCGTTGACCAGCCCGCCCACGTTCGTGTCCATCGGCGCCACGGGCACGCGCGCGATGCCGACCTGCTGCGGGTTGACGTCGGCGAACAGGTCCTCGGCCAGCGAGGCAAACTGCATCGAGACCTCGCCCCGCTCCCACGGGTTGCTGCCCCCGCCCACGCGCACGTAGACGCTCTCATCCTCGTTGACCATCTTCCAGAGGAACAGGATCGCCTCGGCCGCCGCCTCGGTGGCGAACGCGCCTTCCCACTCGCCCTGCTCGTTGCGCGTCATCGCCTCGACGCCCGCCGGCCCGAGCAGGTTGTACATCCCCCAACTGATCGTCGAGCCGCCGCCGATCAACAGCCCGTGACGCCCGCGCTCCTTGTCCGTCAGCTTCTTGGCGTACTCGCGCAGCTCCTCCCAGTTTCGCGGCGGCCGCTCGGGGTCGAGCCCCACCTCCTGAAAATGGTCCTTGCGGTATTGCAGGGTGTGCGCCAGGAACGTGGTCGGCAGCGCCCAGATGTGTTTCTGCGTCGCAACCTGCTCGTTCCACGGCTGGCGGTAAACCACCGGCTCGGACGAGGCCGGCACGCGCTCGAGGATGCGCTCGCGCGCCTGCTCGATCTCCTCCGGCGTCGGGTCTTCCAGCCAGTTGCCCTGCGCATCGGCCTGTCGCACGCGCGGGTTGTCGCTTTCCACCCGTGCCAGCAACACCTCCAACGGCTCGAGAAATCCGTGGTTGATGTAGGTCGACGACTGTCGGAAGTTCACGTAGATCGCGTGCGGCGGCACGCCGGCGGCAATCGCCATCAGCGGCCCCGAGTCCATCGCCATCCCCTCCACGCTCGGCATGGAGAAGCGCTCGATGTTGATGTGGGGATGTTCCTCGCGAAACGCGCGCAGCACCGCGCGACTGGCCTGCGCGTCG
This sequence comes from Phycisphaeraceae bacterium, assembly GCA_048621015.1. Classification (GTDB taxonomy): domain Bacteria; phylum Planctomycetota; class Phycisphaerae; order Phycisphaerales; family Phycisphaeraceae; genus JBMCXL01. Next base: position 2,139 of record JBMCXL010000291.1, on the reverse strand, counting down.
GGGCTCGTCGCCACCGGGTTCGGCAGCGTCGCCGAGCGGAACGTCACCGTCTGATCCGACTCCGCCGCGTCGTTGGCCAGCGCCGGCGCGCCGCTCAACCACAGCGCCAGCAGCGTCACGATCAGCCCGAAGCCGATCGGCGCGCCGGTGCGCCGGCGCGGCGGTTGGAGACGATGCAGGGTGTCACTCATGAAATCGAACGTGCCTCCATCTTGCAGTGGCGCGCCGAGGGGTTTACGCGTGTCCCGGCGAGCCGGGCGCCTGTCAACGGTTCTGGATCGAGTGGCACAAACCATGAAATTACCAGTTCTCCAGGGCTGAGCCTATCGGGTGCAGCCTGTCCGGAAGTGGACCACGATGCAGGTCCGCCCCTCGCGGAGCAAGCCGGGACGGCCGAATCGCGCGGTGCGAAGCTGCGTCGCCCGCCCTCGACCGGGTGAAAACGACCAGTTTACGGCAGAAACGCGCGCCCCGCCAAACCAGACCGTCGGACGACGCCGCCGGGGGCGCCCATCGGCGCGAATCGAGTCGGCCCCAGCCCACTTCCCTGGCCGTGCCATAGCCGGTGCCTGACGGGCTCGCGGCCAGCGTGCGGCGGTATCCAGATGCCGCCAGGCACCCGCCGCGACCCCATCCACGGCGCGGCAACCGGCAACGGGCGACAAGAACCCGCAAGACACCCCGTCACGCATGTCGTCATACCGGCAACACCCGTGTCGCCGCCGCCGCGCTGCACTACATTAATGAACGGCGATCCGATGCGTCAGACGGACGGACGGACAGCAGCGCGCCCCAGCGAACCCGCACATGATTCACTTCCACGAGGTCACCAAGTCCTATCCCGGCGCGGCGGCGCCCGCGGTCGATCGCCTGTCGCTGGAAGTGGCGGCGGGCGAGCTGCTGGTGCTGCTGGGCGAGTCCGGCTGCGGCAAGACGACCACGCTCAAGATGATCAACCGCCTCATCGAGCCCACCGCCGGCCGGATCACGCTGGAGCAGCGCAACGTGCGCGCCCTCAAGCCCGTCACCCTCCGCCGCCAGATCGGCTACGTCTTCCAGGGCATCGGCCTGTTCCCGCACATGAGCGTGGCGGAGAATATCGCCATCGTGCCGCGCCTGCTCGGCTGGCCGCGCAAACAGGTCGCCGCGCGCGTGGATGAGTTGCTGGCACTGGTGAACCTACCCGCCGAGACGTTCCGCGCGCGCTGGCCCGCGGCGCTGTCCGGCGGACAGCAGCAGCGCGTCGGCGTGGCGCGGGCGCTGGCGGCGCGGCCGCGCATCATGCTCATGGACGAACCCTTCGGCGCGCTCGACCCGATCACGCGCGACACGCTGCAACAGGAATACCTGCGCCTCCACCGCGAGCTGGAGCTGACCACGGTGATGGTCACCCACGACATGACCGAGGCGCTGCTGCTGGCCGATCGCATCGCGGTGATGCAGGCCGGCCGCATCGTCGCGCTGGAGACGCCGCCCACGTTGCTCAACAACCCGCTGCACCCTTACGTCGAAGTGCTGATGCAGAGCCCGAGCCGCCAGGTCCAGCGCCTCGAAGCGCTGGCGCGCGGAGGGAACGCCGATGAGTGACAACCTCCGCACGCAACTCGAATACCTGCCGCACTACCTCGGCCAGCACATTCTGCTGACCGTGCTCGCGCTGACCATCGGCCTGGTCATCAGCCTGCCCACCGCCATCGCCGTCGCGCGCTGGCGGCCGGGACGCTGGCCGGTGCTCACCGCCGTGTCGGTCATTCAGACCATCCCCGGCCTCGCGCTGCTGGCGCTGATGGTGTTCGTGCTGGCGCTGCTGAAAAACATCGTCGGCGACCAGCGCCTTTCCGCCTTCGGCTTCCTGCCGGCGCTGGTGGCGCTGACGCTCTACAGCATGCTGCCGATCCTGCGCAATACCGTGACCGGCCTGCTCGGCGTGGACCCGGCGAGCATCGAGGCGGCGCGCGGGCTCGGCATGACCTCCTTCCAGCGCTTGTGGCGCGTCGAGCTGCCGCTGGCGCTGCCGGTCATCATCGCCGGCGTGCGCACCGCGGCCGTGTGGGTCGTCGGCACCGCCACGCTCTCCACGCCCGTCGGCCAGGCGAGTCTCGGCAATTACCTGTTCAGCGGTCTGCAAACCCAGAACTG
>JBMCXL010000290.1:0-4477 GCA_048621015.1 Phycisphaeraceae bacterium | reverse complement strand
GGGGTGACCATTGATCGTCAAACGATGGCAGTTCACGGTTGGAATTTCTTCGATGATAATGATGGCGGTGCTGTTTCTACCGATGTGCGAAGCCATATACAGGCAAGCGCATGCGGTCCCAACGATCGTGATGGGTGGGGGCTGGCTGTTGGCCGTGGCCGTGGCCGCGTATAGCATCACCACGTCCATACAACGCGCAGTGACTGAGAGATGACCTATGGCTTGGATCATGAAAAACTCGGGCGGCATGCAGATCGAGCGGCGCGATGAGCCGTATCTGAATGACGCGCTCAAGCAGCGGCTCGAAAGCGAAGTGATGCCGCATTACCCGGAAGACCACCGCCGCGCGGCCGCGCTGCCGGTGATGCACGTGATTCAGGAAGAGCACGGCTACCTGCCCATGCAGGCGATCGAGGAGGCCGCCGACTTTCTGAACGTCTCCGCCGCCGAGTTGCTGGACACCGTCAGCTTCTACGAGGAGTTCTGGACCCAGCCGCACGGCAAGTACGTGATCTGGGTCTGCCAGTCGCTTTCCTGCGAGATCCTCGGCTCAAACACGCTCACCGAACGCATCGCCGACAAGCTCGGTATCGAGCCGGGCGAGACCACCGAGGACGGCAAGTTCACCCTAATGCACGTCGAGTGCCTCGGCTCCTGCGGCACCGCGCCGTGCGCGCTGGTCAACGAAAAACTGCACGAGAACATCAACATCGACAACTTCGAGCAGGTGCTCGATTCCCTGGAATGACCCCGGAAAGCCCACCGTCTCCCGACGGTGGGCGCCTCGCGCCGCGAACCGCCATGAACTGGTTCACCAAATTCTGCCGAAACGCCGGCCTCATGGTGCACCACATCGTCCACCCCGACGACACGCGCACGCAGCGCCGCGAGGTCAGCCGCACCGTCGACGAGCGAAAGGTCAACGACCGCATGATCCTCCGCCGCACGACCATCGACGAGATCGAGATCAAGCGACGCGACAACGAAAACGACACACCCCAATGAACGCCAGCCGCTTGCGGCTTAGCACGGATTCCCACGATGGCCCTGAATGAACCCATCCTCACCAAGCGCATCCCCACCCCGCCCTGGGGCGACCCCGCCGAGCGCAAGCTCGTCACGTATGACGAATATGTGAAGACCGGCGGCTACGAGGCGCTCAACCAGGCGCTCAAGATGCAGCCGGCCAAGGTGGTCGACCTCATCAAGCAGTCCGAGCTGCGCGGACGCGGCGGCGCGGGCTTCCCCGCCGGCCTGAAGTGGAGCTTCCTGCCCGAGCCCGACGGCGAACCGCGCTATCTCGCCGTCAACGCCGACGAGTCCGAGCCCGGCACGTTCAAGGACCGCCTGCTGATCGAATTCGACCCGCACCTCACGCTCGAAGGCTACGCCATCTGCATGTACGCCTGTCAGCTCGACACCGCGTACATCTACATCCGCGGCGAATACCATCACCAGCGCGACATCTACCTGCGCGCCATTCAGGAAGCCTACGACAACAACATCTTCGGCCCCAACTCGCGCATGGGCCAGATCAACGGCCGCACACCCAACCTCTACCTCCACCGCGGCGCGGGCGCTTACATCTGCGGCGAAGAGACCGGCCTGCTCGAATCACTCGAGGGCAAGCGCGGCTGGCCGCGCATCAAGCCGCCCTTCCCCGCCGTCGCCGGCGCGTTCAAGCGGCCGACCGTCATCAACAACGTCGAAACACTCGCCATGGTCCCGCCGATCATCGAGCATGGCGTCGAGTGGTTCCAGTCCATGGGCACCCAGCGCCCCGAAGGCGCGCCCGCTTCGGTGCCCGCCAGCTTCGGCCCCAAGCTCTTCGGCGTCTCCGGACACGTCAACAAGCCCGGCGTCTACGAGGAAGAACTCGGCATCAAGATGTCCGACCTCATCGAAAACTACTGCGGCGGCATGCGCCACGGCAAGAAGTACAAGGGCGCCATCCCCGGCGGCATCTCCATGGGCGTGCTCGGCCCCGACCAGTACGACGCCGAGCTCGACTTCGACATCGGCAAGAAATACCAGTGTCTCGGCCTCGGCACCGCCGGCGTGATCGTCTTCGACGAGGACACCGACATGGTGCAGGTCGCCCGCAACATCGCCCGCTTCTTCGCCCATGAATCCTGCGGCCAGTGCACCCCCTGCCGCGAAGGCACCGGCTGGATGTACCAGATGCTCAAGCGCATCGAAGCCGGCGACGGCACTACCAAGGACCTCGACCTGCTCCTGGAAATCTCCGGCTCCATGGGCGCCATGCCCGGCACCACCATCTGCGGCCTCGCCGACGGCGCCAACTGGGCCGTGCGCACCATCGTCAACAAATACTGGGACGAATTCGAGGCCCGCGTCAGCAAGGAACGCTACGTCTCCCTCTCCGTCGTCGGCTCCTGATGCATGACAGTGCTGGCGCAAACACAACACCTCCTCGAAGAAGGCATCCGCGTCGGCCTGCATATCGGTGCGCAGCTCTACGTCGCGCGCAACCGTGAAACCCTCGCCGACCTCGCCCTTGGTGACGCCGCGCCGGGCGTGCCGATGCAAACCGATACGCTCACGCTCTGGCTCAGCGCGTGCAAGCCCGTCACCGCCGTCGCCATCGCCCAGCAATACGAACAGGGCAAACTCGACCTCGATGCGCGCGTCGCCCGCTACATCCCCAACTTCGCCCACGACGGCAAGCACACCATCACCGTCCGCCACCTGCTCACGCACACCGCCGGCTTCCGCACCACGCGCTTCGAATACCCGCGCGATGACTGGGACACGATCATCCGCAAAATCTGCGACACGCCCATCGAGCGCAAGTGGACGCCCGGCGAAAAAGCCGGCTACCACATCGACACGAGCTGGTTCATCCTCGGCGAGCTCGTGCAGCGCCTCACGGATACACCACTTTCGCAATACCTGCGCCGCCACATCTTCGAGCCGCTGGGCATGCGCGACTCGTGGATCGGCATGCCGCCCGAGCAATACGACGCCTACGGCGACCGCCTCGCCCAAATGCCCGACACCTCAAAAAACCCACCCGAACCCCTCGGCTGGCACGAACGCGAATGGGTCACCCACACCCGCCCCAGCGGCAACGGTTATGGACCGATGCGCGAGCTCGCCCGCTTCTACGAAATGCTGCTCAGCCACGGCGAACTCGACAACGCGCGCATCCTGCAACCCGAAACCGTCGACCTCTTCACCGCGCGCCACCGCGGAAACATGTTCGACCACACCTTCCAGCACACCGTCGACTGGGGCCTGGGCTTCATCATCAACTCCAACCGCCACGGCCCCGAAACCATCCCCTACGGCTACGGTCGCCACGCCTCTGAAAACACCTTCGGCCACTCCGGCTCACAATCCTCCGCCGCCTTCGCCGACCCCGCACACGATCTCGCCGTCGCGCTGCTGTTCAACGGCACGCCCGGTGAAAAGGCGCACCAACAGCGCGTCCGCGCGACACTCACCGCGCTCTACGAAGATCTCGATCTGATATAAGCCGGTGCTGAGCGCAGCGAAGCTCCGGATCGTTCACCGTGGAATCAGCGAGTCACAATCCCACGATATTGAACCCCGCATCGACGTGAATCGTCTCGCCGGTCACACCGCTGGACAAATCGCTCACCAGATACACCGCCGTGTTGCCGACTTCCTCGCCGGTGATGTTGCGCTTCAGCGGCGCCTTGCGCTCCTGGTGCTCGAACATGTCGGAGATGCCGCCGACCGCCGACGCCGCGAGCGTGCGCAGCGGGCCGCCGGAGATGGTGTTCACGCGGATGTTCTTCTCGCCGAGGTCGGTGGCGAGGTAGCGTGCCGAGTGCTCCAGCGCCGCCTTGGCGATGCCCATGACGTTGTAGCCCGGCACGACCTTCTCGCCGCCGAAGTAGGTCATCGCGAGGATCGAGCCGCCCTCGGGCATGATGTTCGCCGCGCGCTGCGTCAGCGCGACCAGTGAATAAGCGCTGATCTCCAGCGCCTGCGTCCACGCTTCGCGGGGCGTCGTGTGGAAGTTGCCGAGCTGAAGGTATTGCCGGTCGGCGAACGCGACGGAATGGATCACGAAATCGATCGAGCCGAAGTCTTCACCGAGCTTGTTGAACACCGCGTCGAGGTCTTCGTCTTTCGACACGTCGCACGGCATGAGCCACGGATCGGTCACGCCCATCGCCTCGACCGCCTGCCGGCAGCGCCGCTCCATCTTGCCCTTCTCATCGGGCAGGTGCGTGAACGCGCATGTCGCGCCCTGGTCGACCAGGGCGTTGGCGATAAACCACGCGTAGCTGCGGTCGTTGGCCACACCGAACACGATTCCCTTCTTGCCGTCGAGCAGGCCCATAACGCGATTCTCCTCTGGGGTTGGAAGTGACGAGGGTATCGCCTCGCCCCGCTCCCGGCAACGCGCGCCCGCCACCCCCCAAAAAGAAAGCCCACGGTCTCCCGACCGTGGGCCTCGCGTGTGTCACTCACAACCGCCGCC
>JBMCXL010000289.1:0-4481 GCA_048621015.1 Phycisphaeraceae bacterium | reverse complement strand
GGTGAGGAACCAGTACGAGCCCTCATCGTCCGCCGCCGCCTCGACCACGCGCACCGCGTCCAGCTCCGCGCGGCAGTGCTCGGCCAGCGCGGCGGCGATCTGCTGGCGACGCGCGATGTGCGCCGGCAGCTTCGCCAGGTTCACCCGGCCGACGGCGGCGTGCAGCTCGTCCATGTTGAAGTTCAGCGACGCCACCACGTTCTGCGCCTGGCCGGTCAGCCCCAGCGGCTTGCCACGGTCGGCGTAGCGGCGCGCTTTCCAGTAGAGCGTTTCGTCGCGCGTGTAGACCAGTCCGCCCTGGCCGGCGGAGGCGTGCTGCTTGCCGAACATGGTGGAAAAGGCGCTGATCGCGCCGAGCGTGCCCGCCGCGCGGCCGCGGTAGCGCGTCAGGTGCGCCTGGGCGCAGTCTTCGAGCACAGGAATGTCGTGACGCTGCGCCAGCTCGAGGATCGGGTCCATATCGCATGCGATGCCGCCGATGTGCGCGACGATGATCGCGGCGGTGCGCTCGGTGAGCACAGCCTCGATCTGCTCGGCGCCGATGTTGTAGTAACCCGGCGCACTGTCGGCGACGACCGGCGTGCAACCGAGCAGCGCCACGGACATCACGCCGCCGGGATCGGTCACGGGCGGAACGACGACCTCGCTGCCGGGCTCGGGCTCGAGCGCGGCCAGCGCGACGTGCACGGCATTGGTGCCGGAGTTGACACCGTCGGCGAAACCGCCGCCGAGCATGGCGCAGAACGCTTCGCAGTACGCCTGTTCCTGCTCGCCACCGTAGGCGAGCAGGTTGGAGGTTTCATCGATGGCGCGGTCGAGCAGGTCGAGGACCGCTTCCTTCTCGCGCTGATCGAACAGTCGGCGCGGCGTGACACCGTCGGGTAGCGCGGGCGCGCCGCCGTCGATTGCGAGCGTGGTGGCGGAGGTGGTGGTGGACATAGGACAAGGCTCCTTGATGAGGCGCGCTATCGCAGCGACGCGGCCTGCTGCGCAACTTTCTTGTAAGCCGCGGCGTAGCGGGCGATGCGCTCGGGCTGGTCGTGCTTGAACCACGGGACGCTGAAGGTGATCTCGCGGATGCGCTCGGCGTTCGACAGCGTGCCTTCGCCCTGGCGCACGTCGCGCTGGCCGAAGGCGAGCGCGGTGGGCTGGCCCTGGTGGAACAGGTCCAGCTCGTGGAAGACCGGGTGCAGGTGCAACGGGAAGTTGGCGCCGGGTGTGCAGACCTTGACGCCTTCGGCGCGCACGGCTTCGCAGAAGGTGGCACAGGGCAGGCCGCCCAGTTCCTCGGCGCGGTAGAGGCCGCGCGCGTTGTACCAGCCGCCCATGGTCGAGTCGGCATCGCCGGGTCGATGGGCGCGCAGGCCGGGCGTGTCTTCGAGCAGGTCCCAGAAACGATTCATCGCGCGCTGGATCTCGGTAATGCGCGCCTCGTAATGGCGCAACTGCACGCGGCCCATCGCCGAGCAGGTCTGGTTCATGCGGTGCTTGACCGCGCCGATCGGCAGGCCGGAGAACTTCTTCAGCTCGCCATGCACCGCCTGCTCGGACCTGGCATACATGCTCGGGCCGCCGGTGCGCTCGTAATGACCGAAGGCGACGGCGCGCTCGTAGAGCGTGCGATCATTGGTGACGAGCATGCCCGCCTCGCCGATGGCGAAGCTCTTGCCCGCCATCATGCTCATCGCGCCGATGTCGCCGAGCGTGCCACAGAGTCGGCCCTTGTACCGGCTGCCCTGGGCGTGGCTGACGTCTTCGATGACCTTCACGTTGTGCTGGCGCGCGATGGCGTTGATCGCGTCCATGTCGGCGGGATGGCCGGAGTAATGCACGACGACGATCGCCTTCGTGCGCTCGCCGATGCGGTGGGCGATGTCATTCGGATCGATGCAGAGCGTGTCGGGGTCGATGTCGGCGAAGCTCACCGTGGCGCCCAGGCTCAGCGCCGGCGCGGCGCTGGCCCAGTAGGTGATGCTCGGACAGATGATTTCATCGCCCGCCCCGATGCCGCACGCCCAGAACGCCGCGAGCAGCGCCGCGGTGCCGTTGCAGGTGCCCAGCGCGTGCGCCGTGCCGAGCCACTCGGCGAACTCGGCCTCGAACTGCTTGGTGATGTCCGTGGCCGACATCGTCCCGCGCCGCATCACGTCCAGCACCGCCTGCTCGTCCTCCTCAGTGACGATCGGCCAGTGAAACAGCTCCGCATCGCGCTCGGGGTCGGGCATGGCGGCAGCACCGCCCTGAAGCGCCAGCGGCTCGCGCAGAAGGTCCTGGTCGATCGTGATGCTCGCGGTGCTCATGGAAGCGGCGCTCCTGTTGTCGGTGCGGGGTGAAGTTTACAAGCGATCAGCACCCTCTCCCCTTGGGAGAGGGCCAGGGTGAGGGGATCTGCAGCAACCACGCGTCTGTCTCGCGAAGCACACGCCCGGTCGACGCTCATCCCCTCACCCGCCTCGTTTACCTTTTCACGCGAATGTTGCCTTCCCTGCTCGGCACCCTCTCCCGGGGGGAGAGGGTTTCGATGGCGTTCACGCCAGTGCGCCGGTGAGTGAAACCGTTTCGTCGCGCTCGCGCGCCGCGTTGCCCGCGAGCATGACGCGCACGACCTCGATCATCTGCTCGGCGGGCACATCCGAACGCCCCTCGGGCAGCGAGCGCATGATCGCTTCCAGCAGCCCGGCGTAGTACGGCTTGTCCGCGCCGCTGGCGTCGATCTGCTGCGCGCCTTCAGCGCGATGGATCGTTGCGCCGAATCCCTTGCCGCCGTCGCGCCGCCCGCGATAGCTCGCGATGCGCCCATCGCTCCAGCGCATCACGTGCACGTCGGCGCCTTCGGTCACCGTGGCGCGCACGGCTGCACAACCGGCGCCCATCGCCGCGACCATCATCTCGATGCCGTGACAGCCGTACCACAACAACCCCGGCAGCGCCGGCTCCAGCGCCATCGGCCCGTACACGTCGATGCCGGTGATCGCGCCGAGCGAGTCGTCGGCCAGGGCGCGCTCGAACGGCTCGGCGTAGCGCAGCGAGGAGCAGGCCATCAACGGCACGCCCTGCGCCTCGGCCGCGGCGACCATCGCCTCGGCGTCCTCCACCGTCGCGGCGAAAGGCTTGTCGATGAACACCGGCTTGCCGGCGGACAGGACGCGGTCCAGCAACTCGCGATGCGATCGGCCGTCGACGGAGGTGATGAACACCAGGTCGACGCGCTCGGCGACGGCTTCGGGGCTGTCCAGGATCTCGACGCCGAACTCGTCGCCGAGCTGGGCGGTGAACCCGTCGACGCGGCCGGCGCTCTTGTCCCAGTCGGGTGTGCCGCCGGGGTAACCGGCGACGACCTTCCCGCCGGGCACGTGATGGGGCGCCTCGGGGTCATTCAGCAGCTTGGTGAAGGCGGCGACGTGCGAGGTGTCCAAGCCGATCAGGCCGATGCGGTGCGGTTGGGATGGCACGATGAAAGCTCCCTGTTAAAGGCGGTTGCGAGGTCGACCCCGTCGGATTCCCGTCAGTTGACACGGGATCGCGGGGGCGCGTCAAGAGAAGATGCAATGGTGGTGCCAGACCGGGTGTTGGCGGCGATCGAGAGGTCAAATCGCGGCTGAGCGGCCGCAGACACCGGTTTGAGACGGCGCGATGGGAGGAGACGGGCGTGCGAAACGGTGAATTTTCGTCATGCGGCAAATATTCGGCAATTAAACCATCCGCCCCATAGCCCGCCCTGATGGGGCGCGGCCGGTGTGCGAACACCAGTGGCGCTGGCATGGCATTCGGGCGGCGCCGCGCCCCCGGTGGGGGCGGGCTATTGCGAAGCGGGGTGGCACGTTACGTTGTCACGACGCCGACGGATCGCGTACGACCAGCAAGCGGATCTCAGTCATCTCCTCGATGGCGTAGCGCGGGCCCTCGCGGCCGAGGCCGCTGTCCTTCACGCCGCCGTAGGGCATGTGGTCGACGCGCCATGACGGCGCTTCGTTGATGAGCACACCGCCGACCTCGAGCCGGTCCCACGCGCGCTGCGCCTTGTACAGGTCGCGCGTGAACACGCCGGCCTGCAAGCCGAAGCGGCTGTCGTTGACCTCGTCCAGCGCCGCATCGAAGTCGCGGAACGGCGCGAGGGTCACCACCGGGCCGAACACCTCCTCGCGCCACACCTTCGCGTCCTTCGGCACGTCTTCGAGCACCGTCGGCTCGTACATCACGCCGTCGCGCCCGCCGCCGCACAACACCGTCGCGCCGCGCTCCACCGCCTCACCCACCCACTCATCGATGCGCTCCGCCGCGGACTCGCCGATCAGCGGGCCAACGAACGTCTGCTCCTCGTGCGGATCGCCCATGACCAGCTCACCCGCCGCGGCGACGAACTTTTCGCTGAACGCGTCATACACCTGCTCGTGCACCAGCACGCGCTGCACGCTGATGCACGACTGGCCGGTCTGGTAAAACGCCCCGCGAATCAGCCGCGCCACCGCGTCGTCCAGGTC
>JBMCXL010000288.1:0-4505 GCA_048621015.1 Phycisphaeraceae bacterium | reverse complement strand
AGGTAGGCGTGCGCCTCACCCTCCCCCTACCCCTCCCTCAAGGGAGGGGGGTTGAAAGCGCAGCCGCTACGCCCGGTGTAAGCGCACTTCGCGTCACGGTGCGCGGCGCGCGACTTCGACCAGCTCCGCCTCGGCATTGCCCGGTTCCTGGCCGTCGGGCGGATTGAGGCGCGCGCCGGCGGGGATCATCAGCGGGCCGTCGAGCAGCGGGTCGTTGGTGTCGCGCATCCATCGATCGAGCCGATCGCGCATCTCTTCGAGCACGGTCGCCATCTCCGGGCGCGCGACGAGGTTGTTCGTCTCGTTGGGATCGAACACCAGGTCGAACAGGTATTCCTCGACGAGCGGATCATCCGACCAGCAGTGCTGGAGCAGCAGCCGCTTGCTGTAGCCGTCGTCGCAGTTGGGGCGCACGGGTCGCGTGCGGCCGTCGAAACGGCGGATGTACTTGTAGCGCTCGGTGCGCACGGCGCGCTTCGGCTCGTAGGCGGCGTGGAAGTTGACTTCCGCGAAGACGGCCTCGTGCAGCGTGCCCACCTCGCCGCGCACCAGCGGCAAAAGGGATTCGCCTTGCAGCCAGTCGGGATGATCGATGCCGACGACGTCGCAGATGGTGGGGAACAGGTCCAGGTGCGTGACCATCGGCTCGATGACGCGGCCGGTGTTGAACGCGCTGTCCCGCGGCCCGCGGATCATGAGCATCACGCCGATACCGTGATCGGTGAGGTTGCACTTCATGTGGGGAAAGGCGATGCCGTGGTCGGTGGTGATGATGACGAAAGTGTTCTCGCCCAGGCCCGCGGCGTCGAGCGCGGCGAGGACGCGGCCCATGCCGTCGTCAAGCTCGTGCGCCATCGTGTTGTAGCCGGCCATGTCGCGGCGGACCTCGGGCATGTCGGGCAGCGGCGCCGGGGGGTTGGTGTGGCGCGGGTCGTCGGCAGGCGCGGGCTCGGGGAACGGCCGGTGCGTCTCGAAGAAGCCGACCGACAGGAAGAACGGCTCGTCGGGCCGATCGCGCGCGGCCTCGTGGAGGAAATCGGCGGCGGCGCGCGAGACGACGTCGGCGTCGCCCTTGTCGCACAGGACGCGGTCGTAACCGATCACCGACGCATCGGGCCGGGCGACGTGCTGAATGCCGGCCAGCGCGGTGTGGTAGCCGTGGGGCTTGAGGGTGTTGACGATGTGCTGGTTGTAGTCATGCAGCGCGAAGCCGCGGTGCGCCAGACCGAGCATGCCGTTGCAGTGCGGATACATGCCGGTGACCAGCGCCGCGCGGCTGGGCGAGCAGGTGGGATTGACGGTGAAGGCGTGGCGAAAGAGCGTGGCCTGCTCGGCGAAGCGCTGGAGGTTGGGCGTGCGCGCGGCGTGGCCGTAGGGCGAAATGTATCGGCCGGTGTCGTGCGAGTGCATGTAGATGATGTTGGGAGGCATCGTTTTGCATTCCAGGTGTCAGGGTTGCCGGGGAGCGATCTGGAACGCAGATGAACGCGGATAGCGCGCAGATAAACGCGGATTAACTTTCCTATTTCCTTTTCTAACTCAATATCCGCGTTCATCCGCGAGACATTCGCGTTCATCTGCGTTCCATCTGGCCGTCTGAATTCGAGATGCTCACCCCTTGGCATTCATGAGGGCGCGTCGCGCGTCGTAGCGCTGCGCCAAGGGCATGCGCCGGCCGACGCCGAATGCGCGGCCGGTGATCTTCAGGCCCGGCGCCGCCTGCTTGCGCTTGTATTCGTTGACGTCGATCATGCGCACGATCTGGAGCACGACCTCCGCGTCGATGCCCGTCTCGGTGATGATATGCTGGGCCGACTCCTCGCGCTCGACGTAGCGCTCGATGATCTCGTCGAGCGCGTCGTAAGTCGGCAGGGAATCCTGATCCTTCTGGTCGGGGCGCAGCTCGGCACTGGGCGGCTTGGTGATGGTGTCCTCGGGGATGACAGGTTTGCCGAACTGTTGGCGCAGCGGTGAGGCAGGGTCGTCGTTGATCCAGCGCGCGAGCTTGTAGACCATCGTTTTGGGCACGTCGCTGAGCACGGCGAGTCCGCCGGCCATGTCGCCGTAGAGCGTGCAGTAACCGACGGCCAATTCGCTCTTGTTGCCGGTGGAGACCAGCAGCGCGCGGAACTTGTTGGAGAAGGCCATGAGGATCACGCCGCGGATGCGCGCCTGGATGTTCTCCTCGGTCGCGTCGCGCGGCAGGCCTTCGAAGTAGGGTTGCAGCAGCGCATCGAACGCGGCGTGCGGCTGCTCGATGGGCACCACGTCGTAGGTGATGCCGAGGTTCTGCGCCAATTGCTGCGCATCGTGCTTCGAGCCTTCGGACGAGTAGCGGCTGGGCATGCTGATGCCGCGCACGCGCTCGCGGCCGAGCGCGGCGACGCAGATCGCGGCGCTCACCGCCGAGTCGATCCCGCCGGAGAGGCCGAGCACGATCTGGTCGAACCCGCACTTGCGGCAGTAGTCGCGCAGACCGAGCACCAGCGCGGCGTGGGCGGCGGCGATGCCCTCGCGCACAGGCTCGTTGCGGTTGGCGGGCGGTGATGCGCCGCGAAGCGGCGGCGCTTCATGTGTTGTTTCGGGGGCGAGGGGCACATCGACCAGGAGCAGGTCTTCGGTGAAGTCCTTGGCGTGGGCGAGGAGGTTGCCTTCGTGATCGACGGCGCAGGAGTTGCCGTCGAACACCAGCTCGTCGTTGCCGCCGACCTGGTTGCAGAACAGCAGCGGGACGTGGTGTTTCCGGGCGGCGCCTTTCATCAGGCGCAGGCGCAGCTCGTGCTTGCCCACCGCGAAGGGCGAAGCGGCGCAATTGATCAGCACCTGCGCGCCGTGCTCGGCAAGCTCGTCGATGGGGTTCTCGTGGTAGAGCGGCGGCGTGAACAGGCGCGGGTCGTTCCAGAGGTCTTCGCAGATGGAGATACCCAGTTGCGTGCCGTGGAGCGCGGCGGGATAGGGCACGGGGCCGGGCTCGAAGTAGCGATGCTCGTCGAAGACGTCGTAGGTCGGCAGCAGCCGCTTGTAGTGGCGGTGCAGGATGCGTCCATCGGCGCAGAGGGCGGCGGCGTTGTAGAGGCGGCGCCCCACGCCCTGAGTCGACGGCGCGGGATAGCCGATGATCGCGGCGATGGCGGTGCAGTGCGCGGCCAGGGCCTCGACCGCCTCGACACACTCGCCCACGACCACCGGTTTGAGCAGCAGATCGCGCGGCGGATAGCCGAGGATCGCCAGCTCGGGCAGGACGACCAGTTCGGCGCCGGCGTCGGCGGCGCGTTCGATGGCGTGGGCGATGAGCCGGGCGTTGCCGTCGATATCGCCGACGGTCGGGTTGGTCTGGGCCAGGGCGATGCGCATGGGGCGATGCATGATAATAGGGATGGCGCGGGGATGCGGCGGACGGCGGTGTCGGCTGGATGCGGTACACTTGGAGCGGCGCGGCCCCGGCGGGCAGCGCCGACTGAATGAAAGGACCGCTGATGCGTCCGACGGCATCCCTGGGATTGCGATGGCTTCTGGTGGCCGGGGTCGCGGCTTGCGGCGTGGTCGGCTGCAACACCGCCGCGCAGCGCGACGCCGAGCGCGACGCCCGCGCCCGCGCGCTGGCGCTCGAGGCGGATCTGCTGCTGGATCAGAACCTGGACGACGAAGCGCTGGAGACGTTCACGCTCGCGCTGGAAGAAAACCCGGAGCTGACCGAGGCGCACCTGGGCATCGGCACGATCCACCGCCGGCGCGGCGACTACGATCGCGCCGTCGAGGCGTTCGAGGAGGCGATCGAGACCGAGCCGGACAGCTTCGATGCGCACTACAACCTCGGACTGGTGCGCCAGCTCATGGGCAACGTCGACGTGGCGGTGCGCACGTACCTGCGCGCGTTGGCGCTGAACCCCGACAGCTTCGAGGCGAACCGCGACATCGCGTCCGCGTACCTTCAGCTCGGCCGGGCGAACGAGGCGATTCCCTATGCGCAGCGCGCCACGGAACTGGATCGCGACAGCCAGGCGGCGTGGTCGAACCTCGCGGCCGCGTACTCGCTGGCGGATCGCTACGAGGATGCGGTGGGCGCGTATCGGCAGGCGGCCGAGTTGGGCGAGCTGGCCGAGCCGGTGATGCTGGGGCTGGCCGATGCGCATATTCAGCTTGGCAACTACGACCGCGCGATCAGCGTGCTGGAGTTGCTGCTTCGCCGCACGAACTCGGCCAACGCGCACGAGCGGTTGGGGCTGGCGATGTTCAAGATGCGGCGCTTTGACGAGGCGCTGAACCAGTACGAAGCGGCGCTGGAACTCAACGCGGAAAGCACCGCCGCGCTCAACGGCGTGGGCGTGTGCCTGATGACCGAATATCTCCAGGGCGACCGCCAGAACAAGGCGCTGCGCCGCCGCGCAGTGGAGGTGTGGCGGAACAGTCTGCGTTTGCGGCCGGATCAACCGCGCATCATCGATTTGCTGGCGCGGTTCGGGCGGTAAATCAGTACGAAGCGACGCGGCTCCGTCGCGTTTCGG
>JBMCXL010000287.1:0-4519 GCA_048621015.1 Phycisphaeraceae bacterium | reverse complement strand
CCGTAGTGCTGCTCGCCCCAGAAGCTGGCCGACTCGAACGGCGCCCAGCCGCCCATTTGCCGGCCGACGCCGTAGGCAAACAGCAGCAGCGAATCGCGCACGGAAAAGTCGGCGAGCTGCCGATCGCTGAGCGCGCCGTCGTAAGCCGATCGGCTCGGGCCCTCATACATCGCCAGCGTCGGGTCGGTGATGCCGACCTCGTTCAATCCGTCGCGGACGAAATACATCCGGTGCAGCGAGACCTGGTGAACCTGCTGCTCCGGCAACCGTTCGAACACGGGAATGTCCACGGCGATGCCCTCGAACAGCTCGCGCGCCTTTTCGCTGCGTTGTACGAAGGGGATCGCGAACATCGGGTCGCCGTGCGGCAGCATCGGCTTCACGTTCGGATAGTGTTCCTTGAGGACCGTCGCGCCTTCGATGAACGACTCGAGATACCACTGGAACCGCGCCTCGTCGTGCTCGGACATCTGCCGCGGCGGGTCGCCGAAGTATTGCGGCGGCGTGCCGTAGCTCATCGGGCCGATGTGCGGCTCGGGGAAGAACGACATCAGTTCGGGGCGGTTGATGTCCGTGGCCGGCGTCTTGGCGCTTTCCATTTTCGCGACAAACGCCTCTTTCGCCGCTTCGAGGCCCTTTTCTTTCAGATTGCGCGCGAAGGCGGCGGTGATGTAGTGATCGCCCGCGCCGAACGCCTTGAAGGTGATCATGCCCCACTTGCGCGCGGCCTCGCGCTCCTCGTCACTCACGCGCCGGGTTTCCTCGAACGAACCACTGGACGACTCGGCGCCGGCCAGGCCCATCAGGTGTGTCTGCTGGGCGCCGCTGGGCGTTTCGTGTCCGCCGCGCCAGTTCCAGAAGCCGAAGATCGGCCCCCGGCCCGGCTGCCAGTCGCCGCGCTCGCGCGTGTCTTCGTGCAGGTAGACGAGGCCGCGCTTCTCGCGCCAGATGTTCGAGTCGTCGTGGAGCTCAACGGTCAAATCGTGATAACCGTGGCTGGGCGGCTGGATCTGGAGCGTGAACGTCTGCTCGCCGTCGGCCGGCAGACTTACGCTTTTCGTTTGTTCGGTAGCTTCGCCTTCAAGGTAGCTGGCCGTCAGCGCCTTGACCTGCACCTGCCTTGCATCGCCGGTTTGGTTGCGCAGCGTCACCTCATAGCTCGGCACATCGGGCGCGGCCCACGCATCAGCGAACGCGCCAGGCGTCAGTTCCAATTCCACGGTGGGCCGCTCGAGCGTGACCGCGAACACGTGCACACTGCTGGGAAGACCAGCGCCGTGGTACGTGTAGTAGAACGGATCCGGATACGCGCGGTACAGCTTGACCTGCTTGGTCAGCTCGAGCTCAAGATCGTTGACGCCGTCGAACGCGGCGAGCCTGCCGGGTTCGACGGGGATCGTGATCTTGTAGAGCTTCGCCTCGCGACCGTTCGCCAGTTTCACGCCGAGTCCGCCGGCTTCTTGTGCGAACAGGCCCGGTACGTTTTCGGTGGTGAAGTTCTGTGGAAAGCCGCGCTGATTGCGATAGAACTGCGCTGTCACGATGGGCAGCTCGTCGGCATCTTCCTCGGCCGCGGCGAGCAGGTGCACCGCCTGATAGCGGCCGCTTGGAATGGCCATCTGAATGCGCATCCCATCGTCGGCCAGCGCGCCGAGCCACCGCCCGGAAAGGCTGTTGCCGCGCGTCGGAAAGTGGCCGGCGAGCCGGCCAGTCGGTACCCAGCTCGTGCCCAGGTCGATGTGATCGTCGCCGTCGTCGTCTGCCTCCTCCACATGAAACGGCACGCCGTCCACGACGATCGGCTCCTCACGGCCGCCCGACAGGGCCCCCTCCGCCACCGTCGTCTCCGCGATGCGGCTGGTGTTGTAGTGGTTCCGCAGCGGCAACGGCTCGAAGTTTGTCGATGGCGACGCCAGTGGACTCACATCGATTCGCGCCACCGCGATGTTCGGCCCGACACGCACACGCAGCGGCCCCGCAAGTGCCCCGGCATCCAGCGACTGCTCACCAACGAGCCGATCCTCGAAGTACAACCGCGCCACGCCCTCCCGCACCTGCAGACGTAAATCGAACCACCGCTCAGTCACCGGCGCGAGCTTCGCCTGGGTGTGCTCGATGATCCGGCGAAATTCCTCTGGCCAGTTCAACCGACGAGCGCCGATGCCGTCGGCATGAAACGACAACCGAGCAGGCTCGTGGGGCGCGACTTGAAGACTTGCTCCGCCACGGTTATGCGCCGGCAGAATGCTCATGCCCGCGTTGATCGGCCACTTGCGCGTCTCGGCGTCCGCTTCGCCAACCATGATCGCCAGCGCACCGTTGCGCGCCTGATCGCTGCCGAGATGAGCGCGGACCGTCACCTCGAAAGGGATTTCCGGCAAAGCCTGGTGCGTGAGCACTCGCGCTCGATTGTCAGCGACGATCACCTTTTGCCCATCAACCCTGTCCAGCTCGAACGGCGGCGTCTCCCACGTCTCGGACGACGGCGTGAGCAAACCATCCAGCGCATCCGCCTCGCCCTGCGCGGCAACGGCAGGCGCAAACAGCATGCAAAGAGTCACGACCAACAGGCAGACACGCGTTTCCAAAGACCTGGACATCATCTTGCATCTCACATGAATGGGTTTTGTCGATGCGCTGCATCTCTGAAGCTCAACATACCTGAACGATGAGCGAGACAGGAAAGTCACGGCCCCACGATCGTCAGCCCGTCCGCCTCGGCGATCACACGCGGCACAAGCAGTTCGCCGGGCGACTTGGCCCAGAGCTGTGGAACCGAGTAGAAGTATGGTACCGCGAAGCCGTTGCCGCGGATCGCCGCGATCGTGCCGGTCTCCTCGGGCTCGAGCGCCACGGTGTGCGTGCCTCGATCGCTGATGTCGACCTCCCGCGACGGCGTGGGATGGCCCGGCGGCAGGCCCTGGTAGAGCGTGACGGTTTTCTTGCCGTAACTGTCCCACACCTCCAGATCGAGCGAGCGCGTGCCTTTGGGGATGTAAAGGTAAGCGGGCGTTTGCGTAAGCCCCGAGCCCAGATGGGAATAAGTTGCGCCCACTGGGGCGCCGCTCGTTTCACCCGTGGCCAGCTCGAAGTTCAGCGATGTCAGGTTGGCGCCGCTGCCGCCGCGCCCAACCTCGAAGCGATACACGCCCGCGGCCGGCGCTTTCAAGCGCACGGTCACGAGAAACACCGGCCGCTCTCGCCACGTCGTTTCCACACGCACGGGCATGGCGTCGTTCATCGACGCATCCTCGATCGGTTGCCATTGCTCGTCGCCGACCGCGCGATAGGAAGCGCTGGCGTTGAAGGCGCGCAGGTTGCGCGCAGCCCGGTCGGTGGCGGTCCAGAACAGCTTGAAGCCCACTTCCTCGCCCGCGCGGCGAGCAACCGCATGCAGGATCGGCGGGTTTCGAACGCTTTGTATCCGGTTGTGCAGGAACAGGCCGGGGCGTGCATCGAACTCGACGAACGGCTGAACCAGCACCAAGTCGTGCACATCGGCCTGCGCGGCCGGCGTGCCGTCGCTGAGCGCGCCGTCGCGGAAATCGCGCACGGGCGTCACCGGCCAGTGTTCGAGCACCTCCGCCCACCACCGCTGCGTCTGCTCGTGCGTGTAGTGGGCCGGACCCTCCATGATCGACTCGGGCAGTACGTCATTGAGCCAGTTGTAATCCCTTCCCCAGACGCGCCGCAGCACCATGTGCATGGCGACCTGGTACGACATCTGCCCCTGCCAGAGGAATCGCTGCATCTGCTTTCGCTCTGGGTCGGCCCGGCCGCTGTCGAGCAGGTAGTAGTAGTACCAGTAGAGCTTCACGTCGTCGATCCGCCGCTGCGCCGCGGGCTCGCGCTGCGCATCGATGAGCTGGTCGGCCTCGTCAATCAAGCGAATCGCGCGCGCCCAGAAATTCGGCGAGCTCACCGGCATGTCGCCGAACAGCTCGTAATACCGCCGCATGGGCTCCCACCCCGCCCCGAACGCGCGGCGAAGATAGCGATCGCGAACCGCCGCCAGCTCGTCCACGCTCATCTCTGCATTCCACAGCATCTTGCTGAACAGGTAATAACCGATCCCGTACTTGCCAAAGTTGAAGTCGGTTTCAGCGCTGATTGCGCGCATGCCGGCTTCGTACCGATCGACCACTTTCGCGTGAATTGCCTTGGGCTCGAGGCTCCACCCCGGATCCAGATCATCAAGCGTATCGTCATGAAAGAACGCCAGGCTCAGGATCAGGTAATCGCCCGACGGCGCATCAGGCAGCATGATCGACAGTGCCTTGGCAACGTCGATGTGTGTGACCAGTTCCTTCCAGCGCCCGCGGCCGCGGTGCTTCGGATAGTCGGCGATCATTACGCGAATGCGCCGGTTGGGATTGAACGTCGGCGGTACATCATGAAAGTTGTAGCTGTAGAAGCTGCATCGCACGCGATCCGCATGCTCGCGCAACAGCGGTGACTCGGACTTGTCGAACTCGCGCAGCAGCCAGTCGGCCGTGGCATAGACATGGTTCGACAACAC
>JBMCXL010000286.1:0-4528 GCA_048621015.1 Phycisphaeraceae bacterium | reverse complement strand
GCTGGAGACCGCCGAGCTGCCTGGAAACGCGGGCTTCGTCGATCGGTGGCGCAGCCTCGAGATGACGCCGGGCTTTCTCGGCTTTTTCGCGGCCGGGGCGGCACTCGTGCTGGCGACGGGCGTCGCGCGCCTGAAGATGCCGCGATTCCCGTTGCACCCACTGCCCATGCTGCTGCTCGGTTCGTGGCTGATGTCGCGCTATTTCTATGCGTTCCTGATCGGCTGGCTGATCAAGGTGACGCTGGTGAAGATCGGCGGGGTGCGCCTGTTCGAGGCATCGCGGCCGCTGCTGGTCGGCGTCGTCGTCGGCCAGGCGGCCGTCGCATTGGTGTGGGTGCTCATCCACATCGCGCTGTTTGTCCAGAACGGTTTCGAGTTCCAGCCCCAGTGGCTCCAGTTCATGCGCGACATGTACTCCAGTTGACGAATCGGCTCCGGTATGGCTTCCACCCTCGACATCCATGAGCAGCCGCGCCTGTCCATCGTCAGGCAGATCGAGATCTGTCTCGATGGCATCCACCATCGGCTGTTTCGCTCGCTGGTCACGCTGTCAGTGGTCGTGCTCGCAGTGGCGTTTCTGATGAACGTGCTGGCCGAGAGCGTGCTGGCGGGCTCGTTGAAGCGCGGCGTTTTCGCGCTGGAGGCGGAATCCAGCCAACTGCGGCGCTTCGAGCAGTTTTTCCACATGTCCCCCGACGAAGCGGGTATTCGGAAGCGCCTGGTCGCGGCGGAGCCGGGCACGTGGCGCGCCGCGACGTTGCGCCACTGGCTCACGATGGGACCGGCAGAGTTCGACGCGTTGCGTCGCCGAGTGATGGAAGCCGCCGAGTACGAAGTGTGGCTCGATGCGTTGAGCATGGGCCATCGCCGATTGCTGCTGGAAGGTCGCGAAGGCGAAGCGGCGCTGGCGTGGCTCGCCACGGAAACCGGGCAGGCGCATTTTAGGAAGGCGATCGCTGACCTGCCGACGCTCAGCGCGCCGGCCGGTCTGCTGCGATTCGCGGCCGAACACGACACGCTGCGGAATCGTCTCGACCGCGCGGCCGATGCGTTCGCGGCTCGCCGGCACCGTTTCGAGCAGGCGCTGGCGCCGCACGCGCTCGCCGAGCGCCTGGCCGCGGCGCTGGACGTCGAGGCGCAGCGCACGCTGCACGAGCTGCTCACCGCGCACGCCGTCTCACTGAGCGAAGCGCGGCTGCGTCACCTCGCCGCGCGGGCGCACGAGCGAGAGGTGGAGCGACAGCTCGTCAACCTGCTTGACCATCCCGTTGTCGCGGAAGCGTGGCACGAGCGGTTCGGCAGCGTCCTCAACCGTGAGGATGCGCTCGCCGTCCTTGCCGTCGATACGGCACGTCGCCAGTGGCTGGCGCGCCAAGCGCGCGAAGGGGACAGCCTGGACGAGCCGCCGACCGTCGCGCAGATCGCCGCCGCCGCGCAGCGCCTCATCGACACGCGCCGTCTGACCGAACTCGCGACACAGCTTCGCGCCGACTACGGCGAAACCGAGGGCATGGGCGCCAACATCTTCTGGCTCATCATCGTGTCGCTGCTGGTCTGCGTCGTGGGCGTCACCAACGCCATGCTCGTCAGCGTGCTGGAGCGCTTCCGCGAGATCGCCACGATGAAATGCCTTGGCGCGCTCAATGGCTTCATCGCGGTGCTGTTCCTAATGGAAGCGGCGCTGCTCGGCCTTGTCGGCGGTGTGATGGGGGTGTTGCTGGGATTTGTCATCGGTCTGGCGCGCATGTTTGCGGGCTACGGCGACTGGGTGTTGCGCTACGCCGACGGCCTCGATCTGCTCGGCGCCGGCGCGCTCTCCGCGGGCGCGGGGTTGCTGCTGGCCGCCCTCGCCGCGATCTATCCCGCGTGGATAGCCAGCCGCATGCCGCCGATGGAGGCGATGCGCGTCGAATGAGTGGCGCAGCGGGAAAGCACGCATGAACCGACGCCAGTCCAAGGTGATCATCCGAACGCGCGGCCTGCGCCGCGACTATCGCATGGGCGAGGTCGTGACCCAGGCGCTGCGCGGCGTGGACCTGGAGGTGTTTCGCGGCGAGCTGCTGTCGATCATGGGCCCCTCCGGCTCGGGCAAGACGACGCTGTTCAACGCCATCGGCGCGCTGGACACGCCCACCGCCGGCCGCGTGTTCATCGACGAGGTCGACGTCGCCCAGCTCAACGCCTACGAGCTGGCCTACCTGCGCTGCAAGAAGA
Source organism: Phycisphaeraceae bacterium (assembly GCA_048621015.1). Classification (GTDB taxonomy): domain Bacteria; phylum Planctomycetota; class Phycisphaerae; order Phycisphaerales; family Phycisphaeraceae; genus JBMCXL01. The sequence continues at coordinate 2,314 of JBMCXL010000286.1, read as the reverse complement.
TCGGTTACATCTTTCAGCAGTACAACCTCGTCCAGGTGCAGACGTGCCTGGAGAATGTGATGACGCCGATGCTGTTCGCCGGCACGATCGCCGACGAGGCGCGCCGCCGCGCGATGCGCCTGCTCGGGCTGGTCGGTCTGGCGGATCGCTGGGACCATCGACCCAAGGAAATGTCCGGCGGCCAGCAGCAGCGCACCGCCATCGCCCGCGCCCTGGCCAACGAGCCGAGCATCCTCCTGTGCGACGAGCCCACCGCCAACCTCGACCTTGCCACCGGCCAGGCGATCAACGACCTGCTCGTGCAGCTCAACCGGGAGCAGCACGTCACGATCATCTGCTCCACGCACGATCACCGGATGCTCAACGTCTCCGACCGCGTGCTCTGGATTCGTGACGGCCGAATCGCGCGCCTCTCGCGCCGCGAGGAGCTGAACATCGAGGTCGGCCACATCGCGGGGGAAGGAGGCGCTACATGAGCTTGGTGTGTCGTCTCCTGTTGGTGGTCATGCTGCTGGCGTTGCCGGCGCTGGCTGATGCGCCGCCGGCGCTGGATGCGCGGCGCCTGAAGCAGACCTATGAGCAGCTCACCGCGCTGCCGCATCGCCTCGTGGGCAGCGAAGCGCATGCACGGGCTGGCGACATCATCATCGAGCAGCTTGAAGAGGCGGGCATCGACGAGACGCGGATCATCGAGCAGCGCTTCGCGGTGACCGAGGCTGCATTCGAGGAAGCGGATGTTTACCTGGAGGCGAACGGGCAGCGCCATCCGATGCAGCCGGTGCGGCCGAACGGGCTGGCGCTGAGCGTCACGCCCACGGACGGCATCACCGGCGAAACGGTCTATCTGGGCGACGGCACATGGGAGCACTTCCGCGGGCGCACGGTGGACGGGCGCGTCGCGGTGCTCGATTGGGATTGTGGTCGGCGCTGGCTTCGGGCGTTTGAGCATGGGGCGCAGGCCGTGGTGTTTGTCGGTCCGACGCGCGAAGTGCGCGGCGCTGAAGCGCCGTGGCTGCCGATCGACGCACCGCTGCCGCGTTTCTATATGGATCAGGATGCGGCCCGGCAGTCGGGGTTGCTGATCGAGGGCGGCGAAGTCACGCTCCATGCGCGCATGCGCTATGCCGATGCCGAGGGGCGCAACATCTTCGTGCTGATTCCCGGCACCGATGAGCGGCAGCGCGACGCGATCGGGTTGACCACCCACTACGACACCTTTGGCCCGCTGCCGTTCCACGTGCCCGGGACGCGGCAGGCGGCCAACGTGGCGGGATTGGTCGAAGCGGCGGCTCATTTGAACGACCACCGACTGGAGCGGCCGGTGCTCGTCGCGTTTTTCGACGCGGTGTCGCAGGACGGACTGGGCCAACTCGTGTTCGAGTTCGCCCGCGCCCATCACGCGGCCGACGGCGGTGAGGGACCGTTGGCCGAAATGATCGCCCAGCGCGAAAGCGAGCGCCGCTATCTTCAGGCCAAGCTGGAGGCGCTCGAAGACCCGTATGCGGTGGTGAGCGGTGAGCTGGCCAGCGACGCCGGCCGGACGGAGCGCGCCGATTTTCAGAGTTATCTGGCGCAGCGCTACGAGCAGGTGCGTGATCAGCGCATGGCGGCGATGTTCGAACGGGCGCGCCTCGATGCCGCCGTGAGCAAAGCGGAGGGAGCGCTCCAGCGTTACCGTCAATCGCATGATCCGGACGCGGACGTGCCCGCGCATCTGCTGGATCAGCTTGATCGTGCCGAGGCGCAGCGGGAGGCGCGCATCGGGGGTCTCAAGCGAGAAGTCGAGACGTTCAGCGAGCAGCGGAGCGCGCTGGCAACGCTGCGCCGGAGCGTGCAAGACCGCGGCCGCGTACCCGAGCGCAGCCGGGAGCTGTTTGAGGCGCTGGTGGACCAGCGCATCTCCAAATTGCACACGCGCCTGCGGGAGATCGACAGGGAGCGGCGCCACCTCGAGCAGCACATCGGCGTGGGTGAGGCGCTGGCGCCGTATCACGTCCTCGCCTTCGGGCATCTGGATATCGCACCCGCCGCGCGGCCCTGGACCGCGGTGCTGCCCGGTTCCTCGGCGCAGACGATCGTGGGTTGGAGCGAGTCGGCCGGTCGGTGGGGGGCGCGCGACGCATCGCCGCCGTTTGTGAGCAACGCCGTGCTCGCGCGCTGGCTGATGGAGCTGGACGAAGACGAGGGCGACAGGTCGGGCGCGAGGTGGGCGCACTACGGCGGAAGCCCGGCGGAGATTGGGTTGGAGCGTCCATTTCAGTGGCGCGTGCTGGCTCAGGCGCACCTGGTCGTCTCGTTGGCCAGTCGCGGCGCG
>JBMCXL010000285.1:0-4543 GCA_048621015.1 Phycisphaeraceae bacterium | reverse complement strand
CGGCGGCTGGGGATTGCGCAGCAGGAACGTCTCGATGCCGACGCCCGTATCCATTGCGTCCAGCCGCTCCTGCGCGTGCAGCCGCGCCTGGGTCATGTCCGCGCCGCGGATGAAACGGTCCGCCTCCATCTGCGCTACGGCATGCACGATGCCCTGCTCGGCGAACAGGCGCACCAGTTCGTCGGCCAGCTCCATCGAGCCGACGTTGCGCACGTACGCGGCGGGGTCGCGGATGGTGTAGCGCACGTCGAACTGGCCGTGCACGATGTTGGCGTCACCGGTGATCAGCGAGCCGTCGCTGATCGGGTCGAGTCCCTGGCCCTGGCGGTATTGGCCGCTGGGCATGAAAGCCGTGCCGACGTTCACCGAGCGCGGGCTGACCGGCACGTGGATCTTCTGCTCGATCGGGTAAGGCAGGCCGATGTACCAGCCCTCGTCGTACACCTGCTGGCCCGGCTGGCCGACGATCTGCCCGAAGCGCAGGCGCACCGCCTTGTGCTTGGCGTCGACCGAGAACGTGCCGCTGCCGAGGTAGATCAGCAGCAGCAGCACCATCACGCCCTTCAGAATCATGAAGCTGACGCGCAGCGCATCGGCCAGCGACTGCTGCGCCGGATCGAACGCTTCCACCGATTCCTCGGCCTCGGGCGCGTGCGGCGCGGCCGCCTCGGGCTGCGGCGGGGCGAGGGGGTCTTTCAGTTCCTGCGACATCGCTTGGTTTCCCAGGGGCTATGCAGTTTCAAGTTCCAACTTTCAAGTTCCAGCAGCTTCCGCGCTTCAGCGCGCCTCGCCCACGGTCGCCGCCGGCGCCTCGGCGTCGTCGTCACGCTTCACTTCCTGCGCATCGTCGCCCGCCTCACGCGGCTCGATGCCGAACTCGTTCATGAGCGGGCCGAACACCGAAAGCTGATTCGCGTCGAGGATGAACGTGGTGTTGCGCTCCACGATCTGCTTGAGCGTTTCGATCTTGCGCAGGAAGATCGCCAGGTCCTCGTGCTCGGCGAACACTTCGTAGATCTCCGCGGCGCGCGTGTCGCCCTCGGCGCGGATCTCCTCGGCGCGCCGGTTGGCGAACTCGAGGATGATCTGCTTGGTGTTCTCCGCCTGGCTGACGATGGTGTCGGCGCGCGACCGGCCGCTGGCGCGGATGTTCTCCGCCATGCGCTCGCGCGTCGTGCGCATGCGCTGGAACACGGCCGTGGTCGGCTCCTGCGGCAGCATCACGCGCTGGATGCCGACCTGCTCCACCTCGATGCCGTAGCCCGGCTGAATCGACGCGAGCTGGGCGCGCACGCGGTCGAGGCACGCCTGCTCGATCTCGTCCAGCTTCAGCCGATCCGGGTTGGCGTTGACCAGCTCGTCGAAGCGGTACGCGCCGATCACGCCCTTGAGGCTGCGCATCAACTGCTCGAGGGTTTCCTCCGCGTCGCCCACCGTGCCGAGCGTGCGGAAGAACTCGTACGGCCGGGCGATGCGCCAGGTCATGTACATCTTCACCACGACCGAGTGGCCGTCGTCGGTCTGAAGCTCCTCGAACTCGTCCTCGATCAGCCGCAGCTTGCGCGAATACTTCTCGACCTTGTGGATCGGCCAGGGCAAGCGGAACTTCAGCCCCGGCTCGTAATAGAGGCTGCCGCTGCTGGCCACGTGCCGCTTGATGCCCAGCGCGCTGGTGGCGTTGGCGTTGGCCGAGGGAATGGCCAGCTCGTCGCCTTCCTGCGGATCGCGCAGCCTCAGCACGAGCCCGCCCATGTCCGTCTCCACCGCCAGCGTCTCGGCCAGGCCCGCGCGCTGCAGCGCGGCGGCGAGGTCGTCGCGCGTCGCCTCCAGCGCGTTGTCCGCGTCGGCGTTGTCGCTCAGATCGGCGGCGGGCACCGTAACCGTCGCCGGCTCACCGTCGTTGATGCGCACCGTGAAGACGGCGTCGCCCGAGCCCACGCCCGTCGGCGGCACGCCGGCCACGTTCGAGGCCAGTCGCATCGGCTCCTCCGCCCGGTCGAAGGTCGTCCGCACCGCGACCTCGTCGTAGCGCACCTGGAACGTGAACATGTACGTCAGCAGCACAATGCCCACGATCACTCCGATCAGCGCCGTCAACTTGTTCTTCATCGCTGTCGAATCTCCGTTGGGAATAACGTCGAATATCGGGTACCTGAATGTCGCATGACCAATGATCCGTCACGAAACCGTGTCGCCGCCTGCGGCTTCGCGGGAGTGTCCGGTGTTCAGGCGCTGCGCGAAGCCGCAAACGGCGGGGGCGCGAGCGTTCGTGCATCAGTCATTCGACCTTTCACTTTCACGTTTCTCACTCATCGGCCTGAAACACGCTTTCGAGGCTGGAGCCGGACGACTCGAGGTTCAGGCGAATGGTCGGCTCGCCTTTCTGCTCGCCGGCAACGATGTACTTGCGCCGCGCGGGCATGCCCTCGGCGAGCGTGGCGAGATAGTGGCGCATCCGGAAGTAATCCGGCGCCTGCTCGTGCGCCTTGACCTGGGCGCTGAAGCGCGCGGCCCGGCCCTGCTCGGTGAGCACGCGGTTCCAGCGATAGGCGCGCGCCTCGTGGATGCGCTGCGCCGCCAGGCCGCGCGCCTCGTCGAGGGCGACCTCGATCGCCACCTGCTGCTCGGCGATCTGGCGCGCCAGGGTTTCGCCTTCCTCGCCGTCGTGCTGGCCATCGAGGCGCAGCCGCTCCATGCGGTTTTCCATCTCGCGCAGGTCCTCGATCTTGCGGCGCAGCTCGCGCGCGTCGTCCGCTGAGCCGGCCACTTCCGCGAGGATGCTGATCTCCTGCTTGCGCGCTTCCTCGATCTGGCTTTCGCGCTCCTGAATCGCGCTGATCTGCTCGTGGAACTTGGCGGCGACGTCCTCGCCCTGGGGCGGATGGATGCCGACGAGGCCGACGAACACGACCTCGAGGCCGAGCCCGCGCTGCACACCGCCGCCGGTGCGCTCCACGGCGACGCGGTTCACCTGCTCCTGGATGCGCCGGCGCAGGTAGCGGCCGCCCTCGATGCGGTCCTCGCTGAGCAGCGTGCCGATGTCGCGCATGACGAAGTAGGTGTTCACCTCCCGGCCGGCGATCTGTTCGAGCAGCGTCTCGGGCTCGGCGGCGACACGGGTGTAGCGCTCCAGGTCGGCGATGCGGTAGTTGATCACGACCTGCGCGCCGACCAGCTCGCCGGCAACGGTGTCGTCGTCGGTGTCGTCAAAGGCGCGGCTCGGCGCGGTGAGCAGGAAGTTGGTCTCCTCGCCGTGCTCGTGCTCCTGCGTCCAGAGGACCGCCTCGTGATGGGCGCGCGCGTCGCTGAGCGAGCCGACGCTCAGCTCGTGCACACGGTAGACGTCGTACTTCTCGGCGCGGCCGAAGGGCCAGGGCAGCTTGGTGTAGATGCCGGGCTCGACGATGCGGTCGAGTCGGCCGAAGCTGGTGATGACCGCCTGCTCGTGCGGCGCGACGATGACCAGCGAGCTGGCGCCGATGAGCACCAGCACGCCGATGACGATCAGCGGCGTGATCGCGCGGGCGAGCAGTTGATAGAACCAGCTTCGCGAAATTTCGAAGCCGAACTGGTAGTTGAGCGTTTCCGAGACGATCTTGCCGAGCGACTCGGGGCGCGTGAGCCAGCCGAGGATGCGGCTGTCGAAGGCGGGACGGATGGTTTCACCGGGCCGGCGTGGTCGATAGACGCGGAAGACGAACCCGACGAGCACCTCCAGGCCGAGCAGCCCCATGAACGCGGGCACGATGACGGCCATGATGGCGAAGCCGGCGGGGTTGCCGGTCGTGGCGTGGAAGATGGCGGCGCCGGCGAGCAGGAGAATGATCGCGGCATTGCCCATCAGGTAGCTCGCCCCGCCGCGCAGCAGCGCCCACTCGGGCACCTGTGTCATGCCGGAGATGTAGCGCGAGACGAGGAACAACGGCAGCGCGACGACGACGATGAGCAGCAGGCTGACAAGGGCGGTCTGCGCCTCGGGGTTGCCCAGTGCGGCAGCTTCGAGGTGCGTGGTGCCGATGAAGCGCCAATGGCCGGAGAACTGCACGAGGCCGAAGATCAGCAGATAGAGCGCGACGATGATACTGACGATGGGCAGGCCGAACTTGTAGAGTTTTTCGAGGCGATTGCGCGCGATCTGGAGTTGCTGGCCGGCTTCGTCGAAGATGGCGGCGGTGCGTGCGTCGGCGCGGGCGAGCTGCTCGGCTTCGAGTGTTTCGAGGCGCTCCAGGCCGTGCTGGTAATAGACGACCATCAGAATGCCCCAGATCGGCAGGCCGCCGAACAGGTACCAGCTCGCCGCGAGGATGGCGCTGGACTCGGCGTACAGGCCGACCATCCACACGAAGATGGCAAGGCCCACTTGGACGAGCAGCCCGACGAGGGCGGCGACGGTGGCGTTGCGCTGCTCCCGGCCGGGGCGGCCGGCGCGGCCCTGGTAGCGGTCCATGGAGAGGTAGACGCCGGCGTTCAACAGCTCCTCGAGGTAGTTGACGTCGGTGGAGTCGGCGCTGTGGCCGATGCAGATGCGGTCCATGGGGGCGCC
>JBMCXL010000284.1:0-4544 GCA_048621015.1 Phycisphaeraceae bacterium | reverse complement strand
CACCGAACCCGTCGGTCGTCAGCGCCACCGTGTCCTCGCGCTGCTCGATGCGCAGATCGGACGACGGCGCTTCGTCCTCAACGGGATCCGAATCGTAACGCAGCGTGTGACGCTTCTCCGTCAGCGGCGCCAGGTCCGTCACGAACCACACCTGCGCGGACTTGACGTGCGGCGCGTCCGGCCAGCGCTCCACGTCCGTCAACTGCACGGGCACGCGCTGGCCATCGGGATCGAACAGGGCCACACTCTCCGGATGGCACTGCCCCTGTTCCGCCTCGAAGGTGAAACTCACCAGTTCGTCCGACCAGCCGCGGTTGATCCGCTCGGTCAACGTGAACGTCTGCTCGTGCGGTCGGTCGTCAGCGGAAGCCGACGCGATCGGTCCGATCAGCAACGCGGCACTGAGCAACACGCAGGTGCAATGGCGTGCCAGGACGTTCAACACTCCAAATGGATGGGACATGCACAACACTCCCTGTTAGATTTTCAATGGCCAGTGCTGTTTACTCTCGCGGCCCAATCTCGCAGCCACTCGACTGTTTCCAGTTCCAGGTCGACGATGCAACTGGCCAGAAAGATCATCCCCTCACGACGGTCCTTCTGGAGCCAACGCAGTCCGAACCGGCCGTTGTCGCGGCCAGCAGGATGCCCCTAGCGCCAGAAGTGGCCGCGGGCGATGCTCATGGCGGGTGGTTCCCCTGGGGATGCAGGCGGCGGCGGATAGGTTCGACGTCAAACTTCTGCTAAATTACCGCACCCCGCCCGCGCTGTCAATCCCGATGTCGGCGAACAGGCCGGGAATCGCGGATCAAGCCGCGTCGATCACCGTCTCCAGTGTTTTCAATGTGAGGCCATGTGCGCGACATGGACGAATCGCGGCGCACGACGGCGGGTCGGCCTGGGGACGAAATGGCCTGTCGCCAGCGCAACGACGTCCCCCTTTCGTAGCGGCGCAAGTGTGAGCGTCACGCTGGACCGCCCCATCCGCCGATCCCTTCGTCACTGTAGCCCGGAATATGGAACTCGGCATCGGGCGGGTCCTGGACGAGCAGCCCCGCGTCCGGATTCGCCGGCAACTCGTACCGCGGATAGCGCCTGAAGTTGTCGCCATCGAGCGGATCAGTGTGCCCAGTGGCGCGCAGATGCGCAATCATGCGTTCGCGCATCGCTCGCAGCGCCTCGGCACAGAACGCCACGCCGGCGCGGTCGCGTGTCTCGCGGGGATCGTAAACCCGGTCGAACAGAAACTCGCGGTTGTCGCCGGCGCTGAAGGTGTATTTCCACCGCGATGTCACCGCTGTGTAGATCGCGCGCTCGCCGACGAGATACTGGGCGAACACTGCATCGCGGGACGATCGACCGCCGTCGTGCTGTCCGCAGCCGCAACGCTCCGAGTTTGACGATCTACCCAAGCGACTTGCCTTCGAACACCTCGTCAAGAGACATGCCGCACGCGACTTCGGGGTGTGAATGGGATCATCGGTGGCACCGTTCTTTTGACCGGACAGCGTCGATGCGGTAAAGCTTCCAAAAATTTGACGTCGAACCCAGGCTGGATCATGTTTCCCGAGGCCGTGCAATAAGCGTGAGTATGCGTCTAGCGACAGCGAGGCCGACATGAGCGCAAAGCCCACGATCCCCGAGCAGCCGGACCCGAACCGAGCACGGCACGAAGCCGTGGTCAAATTGGGCGCGCGGATTGACTGGGCGCGGCCGGAACTGCCATCGGCCGCCCGCGAAGCGCACCGCGCCGGCGATGCGTGGGCCGCCGCGCTGGAACTTGTGCGCTACCTGCGCCACCGCGAGCGCCCGGTGATCGCGCCGACCCACGCCTGGGTCGAGCACGTGCGCGCCGCGGCCAGCGAGGCGCAGCGCCGCGATGCTCGCGCGCAACTCGAGCGAGACCTGCCGGGCCACATTGCCCAAACAGCGCGACACACGATCTTCCTCCGCGTTGCGCCCAAGACGTACTATCTCGGCGCCGATGCGGCGCACTTCCAGCTCATCGCCGAGCACGTGCTGGCGGCACAGGACCGCTGGGGCGAGGGCGGCTTTGGCGCCACGCGCGCGATCGGCGTGTACCTGCGCGCCGCCTGGCCGCTGGAGGCGTGTCCGGACGAGGCGCTGGTGCCGGTGCTGGCGTGGCTGCTGGTGCAGGCCGAGGCCGAGTGGGACTGGTCGCGCACATGGGGCGAGGCGATGCTTGGCCCCTCCGGGCATAACTGGTGGGTTGCAACGTTCGGCGGCTTGGCACAGGCAGGGCTGATGCTGCCGGAGGCGCCCGGCGTCGCCCGTTTCGCCGCGTTGCTGCCGGACTGGCTGGAGCGCGAGGTGGCGCTGCTGTTTCAACCCGACGGCTTCACGCGCGAGCGCAGCGGCTATCACTGGGGCACCGTCACACATCTGCTCGACCTGGTCCTGCTCGCGCAGCGCAACGGCATCACTTTTTCCGAGCGTTTTGAGCGCCATCTTCAGCGCATCGCCGAGGTCGATTGGAAGCTTATCACGCCCGACGGCGATCTGCCGGGCATCGGCGACACGCGGCCTCGGCATCAGCCCGGTGGCTTGGTGCCGGCACTGCGCCGCAATGCGGCGCTGCTCAAAGTGGGACGGGCCAAGTGGGTCGCCGAACGGCTTGCGCCCGGCTGGTCGCCGCCTTATCGCGAGCTGTGGCCGCAGTTCGACCAGGATCTCTGGCAACCCTACTGCGACTGCGACCCCGTCGCGCCGGAGGAGCCCGACACGTGCCTACCGGACTCGGGCTACTACGTCATTCGTGAGAACTGGACACCGCGTGCCGACTGGGCGTGTCTCGACGCCGGCGCCCGCGGCGAAACCGTCACCAGCCACGACCACGCCAGCCCGTTGCACCTGCTGCTGCACAGCAAGGGCCGGCCGATCCTGGTCGACAACAGCTCGGGGCCCTATGCCAACGACCCGCCCGAGCGAATGTGGCGCATCAGCAGCGCCGCGCACAATCTCGCCACCGTCGACGGTGAGTCAGCCGTGGCGGTACGCTCCGGCTGGCGCTGGGATCAGACCGTCGTGCCGCGCGTCGAAGCGTGGGTACACGACAAGGATTTCGCCTACTTCAGCGGAACGCACGAGGGCTACGCGCGCCTCACCGAGCCCGTCCCCGCCACGCGGCGAAAGGTTTTCTACCTGCGCGGGCAATACTGGATCATCATCGACCGCTTCACCGCCGCCTCAGACGACGCGGCGCACACCTACGACCTGCACTTTCACCTTGGCGCTCCCGGTGAGCTGAATGACAATGGTCGCTTCGTCACCCACGGCGATCACGACACCGACGGCAACCTGCTGATCCTTCCCGTCGAGGGCGCCCGCGGCACGCCGCGCCACGAGCCGAACCCCTACCCGCTCGACGGCTACGACAACCCGGATCACCTGTGCTACACGCAGCACACCACTGGCAGCGCGCTGTTCGTGACCGTGCTGGTACCGTTCATTGGCGCTCGGCCGCCGCGCGTCGCGGCACATCTGCTCGAGCTCGAGGCCGACGTCCAGACGCTCTCGCCGTGGGAGGCCACCGCGCTGCACATCGAGATCGACGGCCAACGCGACCTCTACGTCGACCATCACATGCACTGGCACCTGCCGTGGCGCGCCGGCGGCTACGAAGACACCGCACGTCTGCATCACTCGCGCGTCGCGCTGCCGCGCCTGCCGCTGACGGCGCAGCCGGCGGAATCGTAGCGGCACACGCTCCCACCCTCTCCCAAGGCGTCGAGTTCCCATACAGCATGACGTGATCTCCCGCTGCTTTTCGGACGCTTTCTCATACACAGCCTTGTCCGGGAGGGCAGGGCGATGGCAGTCGCGGATGCTTCCACTCACGCAATTGCATTACATTACACTGACGCCACGGCGCGACCGACGCCGGCGGGAGAATTGCAGCCCATGCGCGTGACGATCCGAGACGTGGCTCGTGAGGCGGGGGTGTCCGACACGACGGTGTCGCTGGCGCTGCGACCGAAGTCGCGCATCAGCGACGCGACGCGGCAGCGCGTGCTCGAAGCGGCGCAGCGCCTGAGCTACGTGCCCGACCGCGCCGCCCAGCGCCTGCGCACCGGCGCCAGCCGGGCCTTGGGATTCCTGGTCAACGATCTGACCAACCCCTTCTATGCGCGCATGATCCGTCGGGCGGGCGAGGTGGCGCGCGACCGGGCTTATGAGCTGACTGTCGGCGAGAGCCGTTGGGATCCGGCGCGCGAGCTGACCGCGGCCCAGCACATGATCGAGGCGCGCGTCGACGGCATGCTCGCCTGCCTGACCGAGCGCAACACCGAGACGCTCCAGCGCTTCGGCCAGTACGGCGTGCCGGCGGTGCTGGTGGACACCTACCCCGAGGGCTACTCCGGCGCCTATGTGGCCAACGACCTGATCGCCGCGGGCCGGCTCGCCGCGGCGCACCTGGCCGAGGCCGGCTGCCGGCGGCTGGTCATGTTCAGCGCCCAGGCGCGCGGCCGGCGGTTCAGCGCGATGCGCCGGCTCGAGGCGGGCTTCGCCGAGGGCGCCCGCGC
>JBMCXL010000283.1:0-4574 GCA_048621015.1 Phycisphaeraceae bacterium | reverse complement strand
CGTGAAGATCGTGCGCCGCTTCAATGAAGCGGGCATCGAGTTCGCGTTCCCGACGCAGACGCTGCATCTGGCGGGCGATCCGAAGCGCGAGCTGGCGATCAAGCTGCTGGAGGGTGATGGGCAGGTGGTGGAGCGCGGGCAGACCGTGGACTGAACAGGCGAAGCCGAAGCGCGCGACGGATCAACACCCTCTCCCTCTGGGAGAGGGCAGGGGTGAGGGGACTGGCGATGACCATGCATCTGCATCGTGAAGGAGGCGCAAGGTAGTTGCTGATCCCCTCACCCGCCTCGTTTACCTTTACACGCGCATGTTGCGCATTCTGCTCGGCACCCTCTCCCGGCGGGAGAGGGTTTCAGCGCGCCGCTGTTTCCGCTGCCGCGCTGCGCACCAGTTGATCGACCAGCGCCGGCATGGGCAGGCCGTGGCGCGCCGCGGCCATCGGCAGCAGCGAGTGCGTCGTGAAACCCGGCAGCGTGTTGATCTCCAGAATCCACGGGTCGCCCGCTTCGTCCACGATGAAATCCACCCGGCTCAAGTGGCGCGCGCCGAGCGTGCGGTGCGTGGCCAGCGCCAGCTCCTTCAACCGATCGAGCAGCGCGCGCGGCAGATCGATGTCGAAACGGTACTGCGTCTGCTCGCTGTCATACTTGGCGTGGAAGTCGTAGAACTCCGCCGCCGGCACGATCTCGATCGGCGGCAGCGCGGTGAGCGCGTCGGTTGAGGCGCCCAGCACGCCGACGGTGATCTCCCGGCCGGCGACGTACTGTTCAACCAGCAACGTTGAATAGGCCGCCGCCAGCTCGCGCTGCGCCGCGCGCAGCGCTTCACCATCCCGGCAGATCGCCATGCCGATGCTCGAGCCCTCGTGCGTGGGCTTGAGCACCACCGGCGGGTCGAGCGTGATCGGCGCGGCACCGTCCACCACCGCGTGCGCCGGCGTCGGCAGCCCGGCGGCGCGCAGCGCCGTCTTCGTCGCCGGCTTGTCCATGCACAGCGCCGCCGCTTCGTGGCGCGTGCCGACGTAAGGCAGGCGGCGCGCATCGAGGTGGCGCTGCAACCCGCCGCCTTCGCCCCACGGCCCGTGCAGCACGGGAAAGATCACGTCGCCGGGCCAAGCGGTGAAGTCGTCGAGGGCGGAGAGGTCCGTCTCGCTGACGTCGCGCTGCTCGACGTGGTGCCCCGCCTCGCGCAGGGCGGCGACCACCTCCGCGCCCGACTTCAGGCTCACGGCGCGCTCCCGGTCCGGCCCGCCGGCGAGCACCAGCACGTTCAAGCTCGATCCATCGTCGCGCATCTGGTCCAAGGCCGCCTCCCTGCTGCGGGCATCATAACCGGATCACCATCGACACCCGGTACCGCCCGTCCTGAGCGAGTCGGCGAGGAAGGGCGGGATGGATTCACCACAGAGGGCACAGAGAGCACAGAGCGAGAGAGAAAGAGAGCGATGCGGGGGGCGTGGTGGTCTGCGTGCTTTTCGTGGTGGATGCTGAGGGGGGTGATGATGGATGGAAAATCCCGCCCTTCGCTGCGCTCAGGACGGGCGTTGGGAGGGCGTGCGGAGCGATGAACGCTGTACGCCGGGCGCTGCTGTGAGGTGAACATTGTGCGCGTACAGCGCTCGCACGGCGTGAAGCTTGTTCAGTGGCGGCCCGCTGGGGCACAAGCCGATGGTTGGTAGGCCGGCGCGGGGGTGGGATAATGTCGGTGCGCGGCAGGGGTGTTCCCACCCGGTGTGATCAGGAGTGTGCAGTCATGGGCTGGTTCCTGCGACGCGGTAAAAATGGCGGACGAAAGAAGCGCAGCAAGGCGCGCGACGCGGCGGTGCGGCCGCACTGGGACCCGCAGCGCACGTTGGCGGCGGTGAAGGTGCTGACCGGCCTAGGGGTCGTGGTCGGCCTGGGGCTGGCGTGGCATTTCGGGCACGGCTGGCTGCGCGAGTACGCGCGGGCGACCCACAGCGAACCGGTCGCGGCGGCGGACGTGATCATCCAGGATCCGCCGGCGTGGATGAGCGAAGGCGTCAAGCAGGAGCTGCGCCGCCTCGTCGCCGCGGAGGCCGGGGCGGACCCGGTGGAGAACACCGCCCTGCGCGCGGCGGCGGATGCGCTGCGCCGCTCGGCGTGGGTCGCCGAGGGCAACGTGCGCCAGGTGCGCCGGCTCGTGGACGGCCGCGTCGCGGTGGAGGCGGACTATCGCACGCCCACGGCCGTCATTCAGGCGCGCAACGGCTACTACCTGGTCAGCGACCGCGGCATTCGGCTGCCGATGCTGTACGACGCGGAGGATCTGCGCTTCCTGGAGCTGCCGGTGATCGAGCGCGTGCGCTCGGCGCCGCCGACGGCGGGCGAGGTCTGGCCGGGCGCGGACGTGCAGGCGGGGCTGGCGATGGTGCGGCTGCTTGCCGACGAGTCGTTCTTCGACCAGGTGCGGGCGATCGACGTGGGCCAGCGTGACCGGCGGGGGCGCGTGCGGCTGGCGCTGCTGACCGACGAGGGCGAGGTGCAGTGGGGCCTGCCGCCGGGCGAGGCGGAGGGCATCGAGCCGACGGCCGACCAGAAGCTGCAATCGCTGCGCCGCGTGGCGGAGCGCTACAACGGGCGCATCGACGCCGGCGGCCGCGTGGTGGATCTCTACGTCTACGGGGCGCGCGTGCACGAACAGGGCATGCAGCTCAACGACAGCGGCTGGCGCAGCGAGTTTTCGTACGGGCGGTGAAAGGGGCCGAGGGGTCCAGGGGCCAAGGGGCCAAGTGATCGGAACCGGCGGCTTCGCCGCCATCTGTCTTTTTCACTCGGCACCTCGGCCCCTTGACCCCTTGACCCCTCTTTTTACTCCGGCACGGGCACGACGCCGGGGCCAAGCCGGCGGGCGTCGAATTCGTCGGTGGCGAGGTTCCAGAAACCTTCCTCAAAGCTGAGCGGCGCCGGTTGGTCGTCGCGACGGATGCGCACGAGTCGGTCCTCGTCGGCCCAGAGGCGCACGATCTGGTCGTCGGCGGTGTATTGCAGGTGATCGCTGCGCACGATGCTGCGGCCGGCGTCGTAGAGGACGCGCACGTTGTCGTCGGCGCGCACGAGGCGCAGCTCGGGGGTGGCGGTGTCGGCGGTTGACGTTGCTTCGTCGCCCGCCCATCCGCCGAGGCCGCCGCTACCGCTCAGGTCGGCGAAGAGCTGTTCGGTGTCGAGCTGGATGATCTGCTGCGCGTCGTCGTCGTTCACGGCGGGGCGATGGACCATCTGGACGGTGCCCTGCATGCGCACGTCGTTGCGGGCGGCGTCGAGCGTGAGTTGGCGCTCCCACGTGAAAAGCGTTTCGCCGCGGCCGCCGAACTGAATGCGATCGCTGTCGCGGTCGGGGTCTTCGTCCTCCGGTGGTCGGCGGTCTTCGATGAGCATGGCGCCAGCGCCGAGGACCTGGATCTGCTCCTGCTCGCCGTCAAAGCTCATGAGCGGGCCGTCGATGCGCAGGCGCGTGCGGAGCTTGCCGGTGTCGGGCTCGTGCTGCTCGGCGATGAAGCGCACGTTGCCGCGCGCGGTGGCGGTGCGGATGGGCCGATCGGTCGTGAGGCCGTCGCCGTCGTCTCTGTTTTCGTTTTCGTCTTCGTCTTCTTCGTTCCCGTTTTCATCTTCGGTACCGTCGGCCTCGCCGACGGCGAGCTGGAGTTGCAGGTCGTCGCTGCTGAGGCGTGCGGTGGTGTGGGTCTTGCGCGTCGTGGCGCGCACGCGGCCGACGAACCGGGCGAAGCCAGCGTGGTCGTCGTAATGCATGGCGCGCTGCCAACTCACGCGGAGCTGGTCGGCGGGGTCGTCGGCGGCGAGCTGGGCGTCGAACCAGCCTTCGCCGTCGACGTGAACCGAGCGGTCGCTTTCGCGCATGAGCAGGTGCCGGCCCGCGAGCACGCGGTCCTCGCGCACGACGTAGGCCAGCTCGTCGGCGGGCGCGGTCAGCTCGATCTGGTCGGCGATGGTGTCGGCGACGAGGCGGGCGCCGGTCAGTTCGGTGTCAGGCTCGTCCAGCTCCACGCGCACGTCGCCGGTGGCGATCATGCGCTCGATGCCGGCGCGCTGCTCGAACAGCGGCGTGCCCGGTTGCGTGGCGGCGGAGTCGGTCGTCGCGAAGATCAGTTCGAGCTCGCGGGCGCTGAGGCGTTGGCCCGGTTGCTCGGTGCGCACGCCGCCGGTGGCGACGACGCGGTGCGGCTGAATGTCGCCGGCGGGACCGGGGTCGAGGTGGATCGCGAGGTTGTCGGTTTGCATGCGGAGGGGATCTTCGTTCTCCGGGCGCGCGTGCAGGTTGACGTTGCCGGTGGCGTCGATGCGGCGCAGGGCGTCGCGGTCGTTGGCGCCCTGGTCGGGGTGGTCGAGGGTGATGCGCTGGGTGTCACTGGTGAGGTCGAAGCGCGGATGATGCGTTTCGACGTTGCCGTGGAAATGGGCGCTGCGCAGGGCGCGGAGGCGGTCGGTGCCGCGGTCGGCGGTTTCGTCGTCGAGATAGAAAGCGAGATCGAGGCGGTC
Organism: Phycisphaeraceae bacterium; assembly: GCA_048621015.1. Classification (GTDB taxonomy): domain Bacteria; phylum Planctomycetota; class Phycisphaerae; order Phycisphaerales; family Phycisphaeraceae; genus JBMCXL01. Next base: position 59 of record JBMCXL010000283.1, on the reverse strand, counting down.
CTGCCAGGCGATGCGCAGGTCGCGCGGTGATGCGCCTTCCGCTTCATCCTCTTGTGCTT
>JBMCXL010000282.1:0-4586 GCA_048621015.1 Phycisphaeraceae bacterium | reverse complement strand
GAGAGGGGGCACGCGCCGGCTGCGCCGGCGCCGGGAAAAGTGTCGGGAAGTGAGCTCAGAGGGAGGGGGTTGAGAGCGCCGTAAACAGCGCATCCTGCGGTTCACTTGTGCGCCAGCACCAATGAACCGTCGAATGTCGTCACTTCGCCGTCGTGATCGACATGCGCCGCGCACGCTTCGTGATACAGCTTCGCCAGCGCGCCGGCTTCGTGCTGCGCGGCCAGTGCATTGAAGCGCGCCATGCACGTTTCAAAATCACCCGCCTGGTACGCTTCGACTGCCTCGGCGGTGGCCTGTGCCAAGGCGCGCTGCGCCTCGGTCGCCTCTTCGTGCGTGTCCAGCAATTCGTACACCGGTTCCGGCGCCGCCCGCCCCACGACCACGAGCCGACCGATCGGCCGCGTCAGAAACACGTCCTTCACCTGCTCGCAGGTGCGCTGCGAGATCAGCACGTGCGTGCCGAGTTGCTTGTTCGCCGCCTCGAGGCGCGACGCGAGGTTGACCGTATCGCCCAGGACGGTGTAGTCGCTGCGATCGGGCGGCGCGCCGAAGTCGCCGACCATCATCGGTCCGCTGGTGATGCCGATGCGCAGCGTCAGCGCGTGATCGTCCAGCGGCAGGTCTGACAGGTCCAGCGAGCGCAGCGCCTTGGTCGCCGCCAGCGCCGCATGGCAGGCGTCCTGCGCGTGCGTGGGGTTCTCCACCGGCGCGCTCCAGAACGCCATGATCCCATCGCCCAGAAACTTGTTCACCAGTCCGCGGTGCTGCATCATCTGCCGCGCGACGGTGCCGAGCACGTTGTTCAGCAGCTTCACCGACTGCTCCGGGCCGAGGCGCTCGGACAGTTCCGTGAAGCCCGCGAGGTCCGCGAACAGGCACGTCATCTCGCGCCGCTGGCCGGCGAGCGAAACCAGGTTGGGATGCTCGACGAGGTAATCGACCAGGTCCTGCGACACGTAGCTCTTGAACTGCCGCGTGATGCGCGCCTTGGTGCGCTGCTCGGTGATCAATCGGAACAGCATCACGCCCGACCACACCACCCCCGCCGCGACGATCGGTCCCGCCAGGTCGATCCACCGGTCTCCGAAGTCGAGCAGCACCAGCCCGTTGAACAGGCTGAACGCCGCCAGCAGCGCGATCGTCGCGAACAGTGCCAGCAACGGCGCCAGGCGCGCGGACAACACCGTGATCACGAGGCCGACCGTCAGCACCAGGAGCACGTCGATCCAGGGCGGTGGTCGGCGGATGAAATGGCCGGTCAGGATCGCGTTGGCCAAGGCGCCGTGGATGCGCACGCCGGGCGTCTGATCGCTCAGCGGTGTCGGCACGAGGTCGCTCAGGCCGGTCGCGGGCAATCCGATGAGGCATGCCCGGCCCGCGATGCGCTGCTGAAGCTGTTGTTCGGTCTGCTCGATGCGTTCGTGCAGCGATTCGTGCTGGGCAAGGTCGGACGCCAGGCGGTCGCGCAGCGCTGCTTCCTCCTCGCTCAGGTCGGAGAAGCGGGCGAAGTCCGCGTGATAAGACTGCGCGGTTTCCAGAATCGAGTCGATCAGTTCCTTTCGCTGCCGCGTGCGGCGCGCATGCTGCTCGCGGGTCAGCGCGCTGGTGCGCAGCTCGCGCAGCACCTGCACGTATTCCTCGGCGCTCGGTGCGAGGTTCAGCGCACTGGCCAGGCGCAGGATCAGCACGTCGCGCTGCTGGCGCATCCGGTGAAGCTCGAGAATCTGCCACCCGCGGACCGAGCGCGGTTGCGTGTCGCGCGCGCCGTCGTCGTCGGCCGACTGCCGCGGCAGCACCCAGCCGCTCCAGGGCAGCATCGCGCGTCCTTCGCTCGGCGCCGGCGCACGGTGGCGCGGCAGGTGGGGCACGTGGATGTCGCGCACCTCGCCGGTCGGCAGGCGAGCGGCCGGCAGAATGGTGGCCGTGTCGGTGATGCGCACCGCGCGCAGGTCGACGTCCAGAAGATCGCACGCGACTTTCAGCCCGAGCAGCGGATACAGCCGCCCGCGCGCTTGCCGCCACAGCGCCAACGAGCGCACGATGCCGTCCGGCGAGGCTTCGTAGTCGACGAAACCCGTGCCCGCCGCCATGGTGGCCAGCTTCGCGATCGGCGCCTGGATGGAGCGCTCGCTCAGGGATAGTGCTGGCGCGTGCGTCGAACCGCGCAACGCGCGCAGTGACGGATCGAGCGACGCGGTGGTGGATCGATCACGATCGGCGTTCGTGACCACCGGCAGCAGCACGTTCCCCGCGCGCTGGATCGCCGATGCAAAGACTGCATCGTCGTCGACGAGGTAGTAGCTGTCATCCCCGTCGCCGCTCGATTCGCCGGCGTCCTGCTCGACCAGCGGCACGGGCACGCGCTGCGGCACGTAGCGCGTCGGCTGCGGCTCGAAGAAAAGCACGTCGAACGCCATCACCTTCGCGCCGGCGCGCGCCAGCTCGTCGACGATGCCCGCCAGGTGCGCGCGCGGCCACGGCCAGCGACCGAACTTCGCGAGCGTCTCATCGCCAATGTCGATATGAACAATCCGCGTCGAGGGCGCGGGGCTGGCGAACTGGAAGTGACGCAAGCGCCAGTCCAGCAGCGGCCGCTCCAGCGGTTCGAGCCAGCCGGCCCATGTCGCGCCCGCGGCGGCGATGCTGAGCAGCAGCCCGATAACCAGGCTCAAGCCCCAACGATCGGGTCGCCACGTGCCCCGTTGCCTGGCCATGTTCGCATTCTCCGCGCGCGGCGCCGCGCGAAAGGGCCGCCACGCGCACGCACGACGCACGCGCGGCGGAGCTGTTCACGTGACAGTGGATTTGCCGGTTCGCCATCGTACAGCATCGGCGTTATGATTAAAATGCGGCCCGCGGCGAAACGGATCGGGTGGGGCAAGTCTGGGCCGTTGGTCAACGTCCGCACAGGTCTTGGTCGATGACACGTATGGCGGCGACGCCGATCCCGCCGGCGCATGCGGCGCATCGATCGGAAGGGGCCGTCGTCGGCCGCGTTCGGATATTTGCCTGGACAAACGAGGAATACCGATGCGATTGAGGTGGGTGCGGTTTGCAGTTGTCGTGATTTCCGCATGGACCGCGTTGCAGGGCGGTGTGACGACGGCACAGGAGCAGGAGCAACTGTCCCAGTTCGAGCGCCAGCTCCGCCAGGCGGAGGGGGAGGGCGATCTGGAAGCGAGCCCCCCGCTCAGCCTCACCGAGCGCGCGCTGATTCAGTACGGCGCGCTGCTGCGCTTCAGTTTTCTTGCGATCGACGACGTCGATCAGGAAACGCACATCCTGCGGCGCAGCGAGGCGCGACTCTTCGGCCGCATCAACGTCGACGATGCGCACGAGTTCTTCGGTCGGCTGAGCTACGACTATTACGATTTCAACAGTGGTGATGATTTTGACGGTCGCGGCGATCGCAACGTCGATCCGCTTGCCGACCGGTGGTGGTATCGCTTCGACCTGCGCAACGCGGTGGCGGCGACGGAAGGCCGGCGGATCGACTGGAACTGGCAGCTCCAGGCCGGGCGACAATACGTCGACTGGGCCAGCGGGCTGGTGCTTTCCGACGAGCTCTACGCGGCGCGCAGCACGCTCGAGATCGCCCCGTTCGAGCTTGAAGGCCTCGCCGCGCTGACGCCCAGCAGCACGTTCCTCGACTTCGATGCCTCGCGCCCCGATTTCGACAGGGACACCGAGCGCGCGTTCTTCGGCGGCAAGCTGACCTTCACCGGCTTCGGCAACCATCGGCCGTACGTCTACGCGCTGCACCAGGAAGACATGAACGGCAACGAGAGCGCCAATCTCGGCCCCTTCAACGCCTTTCCCACACGGTTCGATTACGACAGCACGTACATCGGCGTCGGCTCGACGGGCCTGCTCCTGCCGCGCTTGCAGTACGGCGCCGAATTCATCTACCAGTTCGGCGACGGACTCAGCAGCAGCATGGACCCCGACACGCTCAACCCCACCCCCCAGACGCGCGAGGACATCGAGGCGTGGGCGGTCGACGCCCGGCTTTCCTACCTGTTCCGCGACGCCAACCGTTCGCAGATCGATTTCCAGACCATCGTCGCCAGCGGCGATGACGATCGGCTGCTGGATACCTCCAACACCTTCGGCGGCAACGCGCCCGGCACCGACGACAACGCGTTCAACGCGTTCGGCCTGGCCAAGACGGGCTTCGCGTTCGCCGCGCCGATCAGCAACATCATCGTCAACCGCCTCGGCGCATCGGCGTTCCCGTTTCCTTCCGAGCGCGGTCTGCGCAACGTTCGCGTGGGCGCCGACCTGTACCTGTTCAACAAGCCCGACGCCGACGCGCCGCTGGATGAACGCACGAGCGACGATCATTACCTCGGCACCGAGGCCGACGTGTTCGTGGACTGGCGGGTCACCTCGGACGTGTCCTGGAACTTCCGTTACGGCGTGTTCGTGCCCGGCCGCGCCATCGAGGCGGACAACGATCCGCGTCACTTTCTCTACACGGGAATCACCTACGCGTTCTAGTGATCGGGCAACAGGTGGCGGCGGACGAACGATGATGCAAAGTCTGGATCAGTCTCTCAGTCGCGGGACTCAGCTTCGTTGGGAGC
>JBMCXL010000281.1:0-4587 GCA_048621015.1 Phycisphaeraceae bacterium | reverse complement strand
ATGTTGTCCGGCTTAATGTCTCGATGTACGACGCCGCGCTCATGGGAGTACCGGACGATTTGAAGAAGGCTCCGGATCATTGCCAATGCATCGCTAAGAGGCAACAACTGCTTGTCCACTTCGTCTGAAAGCCGATGCCCTTGAATATATTCTTGAACTAAAAACAATGGTACATGTGGGTTCTCAAATTGATCCACATTCGATGTGATGATCTTCGGTATTCCTAGATTGTCGAACGTACGAAGTGCTGCCACTTCTCGGTACATGCGCTTTCTACGCTCGGGGTCGTCCTGTCGCCGGAGGCGTTTGAGGACATAGTGCGCTCCTTCAAGGTCACCACGCGCGCGTACTACACTAACAATGCCCTGGCCACCTCCATCAAGATCATGCACTTTCTCCCAATCAGCATTCCATGGGCGTTTCTTGGTCACCCTCATCCTCCATACTCCAAAGGTCGCAAGGTGGGCGTCAGAAGTATGCTTTATCGCCGGGCGGCGGGTGGCACTGACAAGCGGAGTCCGCGGAGCTTGTCAGTGATTTGCCTGTAAATGTTTCGTCGTGTTCACCTACCACTACGCGCCAACTCCCCCGCGTCGAACAGGTCCAACTCCTCAATCAGCGCCTGGAAGCGCTGCATCTCCTCATCCGTGGCCGATCGAAAAGGCGCCGTCACGTGCCGCTGCATTACGCCGCGCAGCTCAAGGACCGCCTTCACTTCGCCGTTGACCTCACGGTTCTCGAGTTTCGGCATGCGGCCGATGAATTCGAGAATGACGCGCTGCTGGGCGCGCGCCGCGTCGAGCTCGCCCGCGGCAACGTATTCCGCCAGCTTGACGGCGCGTTCCGGGAACGCCAGCAGGGGGATCGCGGTGTGGCCGGCCGCGCCCATCGCCAGGCCCGCGAGCAACTGCCCGCCTCCCGCGGTCAGCACCGAAAAGTCCGGATCGCACATCAGACACAGCCGCTGCAACTCGGAAAGGTTCGACCCGCCCGCCTTCACCCCCGCGATCCGCGGATGCGACGACAGCTCGATCAGCAGATCGATCGGCATCTGCGCCCCGCGCAACGCGTTGTGATAAATGAACACCGGCACGGGCGACGCATCCGCCACCTCGTGAAAGTACCGGCGCATGTGATCGACGCCGAGCATCTTGTGTTGAAAGTGGATGGCCGTCGCATCGATCCCCAGTTCCGCCAGCGCCCTCGTGCGCTCGATCGTCTGCCGCACGCCCGGCGTGCTGGTCTTGACGATCACCGGCAAACGCCCGCCCAGATGCTTCACCAGCGTCCGCGTGCAATCAGAAATCTGCGCATCGCTGAGGTTCTCATCCTCCCCCGCCGACGCCAGCGCCCACACCGCGCTGAACGGGTAGCGCAGCACGTATTCCGCCAGTCGCTGCACCGCCGCGTGATCGATCGACTCGTCCGCGTGCACCGGCGTGGGAAGCACCGGCACCAGGCCGCGCACCTTCTCCTCGCCTCGTAACGTTGATCCGTTCATGGCTGTTCCCGCGAGATGTTCCGCAGCGTCGCTCACCGCGCTGGCCGCCCAAGTAACCGCTGCGATTGTGGCATGAATCCACCACCACCGCCAGCCCCGGCAGGCAGGGCATCGCGCCGGTGCGTATCGCATCACGCGCCAACCGTTTCCAACTGATCGATCAGCCGGTCGATCGGCTCGCCCTTGCTCAGCACGGTCTCCGCGCCCGCCTCGCACATCGTCTGCACGATGTCCGCCTCCACGTGCATCGTCAAACCGATGATGCGCATGTCCGGCCAGCGCTCGCGCAGCCGCCGCGCCGTCTCGATGCCGTTCAGCCCGGGCATCATCACGTCGAGCAGCACGACGTCCGGCTCGGTGGACGCCACCAGCGTCAGCGCCTGTTCACCATCCGAAGCCTCCCCGACCACCTCGCAGCTTCCCTGCTCGCGCAGCATGTGCGCCAGGCTCTCGCGCACCACCGCATGGTCATCGACCAGCAGCAGCCGCCGGCGGGCGCGCCCCTTGACATGGCGCGCCGCATCGTCGTCGGCCGGCGAGGCGCTGTGCCGGGGCACGCGCATGGTCACGCGCGTACCGGTGTTGGGCTGGCTTTCGACCGTCAGTTCGCCGCCGAACAGCGCCAGGCGCTCCTGCATGCCGAACAGGCCGAGGCCCGCGCCCTTGGTGCGCTGGCCATTGGCGCGCGGATCGAAGCCCGAGCCTTCGTCCGTCACCGTCAACTCGATGCCGCCGCACGCGTCAGGATGCAGGCGCACCCACGCCTCGGTGGTGCCCGCGTGCTTGGTCACGTTCAACAGCAACTCGCGCACCGCGTCGAACAGCAGCACGCGCACATCCTCGTTCCCGGGGTCGGCGCGCTCGTCGGCGTCCACGTGCACCGTCAGGTTCAGCTTCTCGCACTTCTGCTCGGCCAGCCAGTGCAGCGCCGCCGCCAGACCCTTCTCGTAGAGCACCTGCGGACTCAGTTCGTGACTGAGCGAGCGGGCGCTTTGCACCGCTTCGTCGATCAGCTCGCGGATCTGTTCCACGTACCGCGGCCGCGCAGCCTCGTCGGCCTGGTCCAGCAGGCCGGCCTGCATCTTCACGCCCACGAGCAACTGCTGGAGATCGTCGTGCAGCACCTGCGCCAGCCGCCGCCGCTCGCGCTGCTCGGCCTGGGCGAGTTCGGAAGTCAGGGCGCGCAACTGCGCGGCGCGCTGCTCGGCCTCGGCGGTGCGCTCGGCGACGCGCTGCTCCAGCTCCTGGTTGAAGCGGCGCAGGCGCTGCTCCTGCTCCTTGCGCTCGCGCAGGTCGACCCCGATGCCGATCATCGTCTCGTCCGCCAGGCGGATGTTCGCCCAGTCCACGGGCACATGCCGGCCGTCCTTGGTCGTGGCGATCCACTCGCGCCAGCCGCCGTCCAGCGAGCGCATGAACTGCGCCACCTGGGCGCGATACGCTGGGTCGGGGTAGACCAGGCCCATGAAGTCGCCGTCGTTGGCGTCCTCGGTGGTCCAGCCGAGCACCTCCTGCGCGTGGCGGTTGAGCGTGAAGCGGTGCAGCGCCGGCTCCCACATGACCAGCAGGACGGGGATGTGCTCGATGATGCGCTCGAGCAGCTCGCGCTCCCGCGCCAGCGCGCGCTCGGCACCCTTGCGGTCGGTGATGTCGAGGATGCAGTTGATGGCGCCGATCATCCGGCCGGACTCATCGCGGATGGGCGAGGGGCTGGCCAGCGCGACGGCGCGCGAGCCGTCGGGACGCTCAATGATGATTTCCTCACCATGCACCGGCTCGCCGGTCTGCAGTGTACGAGCCATCGGGCAAGCCGCATGCGGCAGGAAAGTGCCGTCGGGGCGATACAACGCCAGCGAGCCGCAGTACTTCTCCGCCTGCTCGCCCGTTTCCGGCGCGCGGCCCCACAGCTCGACGATGCGCCGGTTGTAACGCACGATGCGCCCCTCGGCATCGGTGGCGTACACCCCGACCGCCATGCACTCGATCGCCTGGCGAAACCACAGCTCACTTTCGCGCAGCGCCTGCTCGGTCTGCTCGCGCTGCGCCAACTCACGCTGCGCCTGCTTGTAGAGCCGAACGTTGTCCACCGCCAGCGCGCAGCGGTACGCCAGCTCCTGCACGTAAGGCAGATCCGCGTGGGTGAAGCGGTGGGGCGTCTCCGCCATGACCAGCGTCAGCGCGCCCAGTGTTCGGCCGCGCGCCTTGAGCGGCACGATGAGCGCCGAGTGCAGGCCGAGGCTGCGCAACATCTGCAAGTGGCGCTCGTCCTGCGCCAGACGCTGAAGCGTCTGGTCGGTCAACTCGGTGTGGCACACGGGCTCGCCCGTCTGGATGACGTGCGCGGCGCCTTCCGCGTGGTCCGGGCGCGGCGGATATTCACGGCGCATCCGCCGCGCCAGCTCCGCCTTTTGTGAATCGGCGTGCGCCACCGCCACCGTCTCGATCTCGCCCTGCGCGTTCACCAGGTCGACCGCGCACCAGTCCGCCCAGTCCGGCACCATCAGCTCCGCAACGTTCGAGAGCGTGGTCAGGTACGCCAGCGACTGACCCAGGATCGCACCGGCCTCGGCCAGCCCGCGCAGGCGCGACTCGGCCTGCTTGCGGCGCGTCACCTCCTGGCAGATGCCGATCAGCCAGCGCGGCCGACCGAGCGCGTCCGGTATGACCTGCCCCCGGCTTTCCAGCCACCGAGCCGTGCCGTCGCCCGGGCGCTGCCGATACGTGATGTGAAACTCCCCCTGGCGCTGGCGCGCCACGCGGATCGCCTCGAGCACCTCCGGCCGATCCTCCGGATGCACGTTGGCCAGGCACGACTCGAACGTCTCATCAAACGCGTCCGGCTCCACGCCGTGAATGGACGCCATGTTCGCCGACCACCACACCCGGCCGGTCAGGGTGTCCCATTCCCACATGCCGATGTGCGCCGTCTCGAACAGCCGCTGCTGCCGCGCTGCGCGCTGCGTCGCTTCGTCGTCCTCGCGGGGCGGCGTCCAGGCGTGCTGCTGCGCCGGTGCGGGCGTGGACAGGAACACCAGCGACTCGCGCCCCATCGGGTAAACGCGAATCTCACAGAAACGCTCGGCGCG